>JAZSFE010000008.1:0-21146 GCA_045532105.1 Faecousia sp. | reverse complement strand
CAAGACGGTCCTGCTGGATGTCCCGAAAAGGGTAAAAATATGGTCCCAGAAAAAATCTCCTTTTTTTCAAAAAAAGTGTTGACAATTTCGGATCTCTCTGTTATAGTAAGCTTCGTTGTGAACGACACGCACGCGACTCGCTGGTGTAGCTCAGTTGGTAGAGCAGCTGATTTGTAATCAGCAGGTCGGGGGTTCGAGTCCGTCCACCAGCTCCAATTAAACATGGGGGAATTCCCGAGTGGCCAAAGGGGACAGACTGTAAATCTGCTGGCTATGCCTTCGGTGGTTCGAATCCACCATCCCCCACCAATACAAAAGCCGACCCGAATGGGTCGGTTTTTGTATTGGTATCGGCATTTGAGTGGTGAGATTCGAACCCATCTCAATACGATATGCCGGTGGCATATCGCTGCCACCAGTGCAAACACTGGTGGCTACCTTAATTTTTGCCGCAGGCAAAAATGCAAATCGAATCCACCATCCCAATCATCCAACCTGTCCCGCCATATAAGCCGCACCCAGGCCGTACTCTGTAAACATCAGATTGATGTCTACCTTCCCGGATATACCGGAAACTTTACCCGTATCCGTGTACTGCCACAGGTCCGCCTTGCAGGGAAACTCCTGCTGAAGATCATATTTTGCAAGCCACAAAGGATACCTCTCCAGCCTTTCCATATCCAGCCGTCGGGTGACTTGATCCGTATTGGCATAGATCATAGCCTCATACCCCGCTGCCTGCACCGCCTGACAAAATTTAAGCGTGCAGTCTGTCAGTGTCTTTTGATCCACATTTCCCGTCCTTGCAGATGCAGAAATATATTCCCAATCGTACACCAAAGGCAATTCCAACTGCATCTGCCCTAAGATATCCAAAGCATAGGCCGCCTCCTGGGCTGCCTCCTCAGGGCTGATGGCCTGGGAAAAGAAATACGCTCCCACCGGGATGCCCGCCTCCTTCGCGCCCTGCAAATTCTGCTGAGCATATGTATCCTCATGAAGCGCACCGCTGTCATATCCCCGGTATCCCAGACGCACGAAAGCAAAGCCTACCCCAGCCTCCGCCACCGCCTGCCAGTCAATTTCCCCCTGGTGGGAGGATACATCAATACCAAGAATTGTCTGACCTGCACTGCAAGTTAAATAATCTCCCTCCAGCCGAAAATCCTCCGGGGCATACACGCTGGGCGGTAATGTATATTCCGGCTCTGTCATCGTACACCCAGAAAACGCAAAAACCAAGAGCACGAAAATAGCCATATACCTTTTCATTTCACCGCCTCCTTTTTTTCATTATAGCATAACATCAAATTTCTGCCAATAAAAATACACAGGATATTTCTGGATAACCGTTTTTTCGCAAATCTTCGCACAAAATTCCTGTTTTCCTCTATTATATTTTTCGTATGTTTAAGCCATACTAAGCTTGCATCTTAACGAAAAGGAGGAAATGTTATGAGCTGCAAGGCAAACAAGTGCATCGAATGCACCGTTCAGCAGTGCGCTTACCACTGCAACAGCGAAAACTACTGTTCTTTGGACCGTATTCTGGTGGGCACCCATGAGACCAACCCCACTATGGATCAGTGCACCGACTGCAAATCCTTTAAGAAGAAGTAACATGCCTTCAGCGGCGGCATTTTGCCGCCGCTTTCCTTTTTCCCTTGACGGAAAGCTGAAACCCGGGTATGATAAACAAGAAATATGGAAAACCGACGCAAGCCTTTACATTTTTTGTTAAAAAAAGGTTTTGAACTGGTACATATTTTCTTCACAACCACAATGTATACTACCAGTAAGAAACCTAGTGGGAGGCAAAACTATGGATACCTATGAAAACAATTTCCCCCAACAGGAGCCAAACTTTATCCTGCACAACGACCCCGACGAAACTCCCGAAACAGCGGTCAACGATATATCTGAGCCTGTAGAATACACCGCACCTGCGGATGCATATATCCCCCAACAGGAACCTGTCTTCCAGGAGGAACCTTCCCCTGTAAAACAGAAACGGAAAAAAAGCAAAAAACCGGTAATTTCCTGGCTGCTGGTCATTGCTTTGATCCTTTCCTGCTGCTCTGTTACCGCGTACAGCGTTTATCGGTATCATCAAATAGAATCCGCAAAGGTATTTCAGCAGCTGCAAGAGCAGATTCGGGATCTGAAGCAAGAGATCAAGGAAAATTCTTTTACCGGTAACGGCAACTCCATTTCCGGTACGCCCAATACCTCTACCGACGGAATGACTCCCGGCCAGGTCTATGCCAAATGTGCCGACAGCGTGGTAGCCATTGTGGCCGCTTCCAGCACCACCCGTTCCTCCGGCTCCGGTTTTATTATTACTACCGACGGATATGTGCTGACCAATTATCATGTGGTGGAAGGCTCTACCCTTATTACCGTAACTCTGCACGACGGAACAACCTTCACCGCCAGCGGTGTGGGTTATGACGAAAACCATGATATTGCTCTTTTGAAGATCGATGCCACTGATCTGCCTGCAGCCGACATTGGCAAGAGCAGCGATCTCATTGTGGGCGACCAGGTGGTAGCCATCGGCAATCCCTTGGGCGAGCTTACCTCCACCCTTACCGTTGGCTATGTCAGCGCCAAAGAGCGTGATGTGACCACCGACGGCTCCATTATCAATATGATCCAGACCGACGCCGCCATCAACTCCGGCAACTCCGGTGGCCCCTTGTTTAACATGAAGGGCCAGGTAGTGGGCATTACCACTGCCAAGTATTCCGGCACAACCACCAGCGGTGCAAGTATCGAAGGTATCGGTTTTGCTATTCCCATTGATGACATTGCCGATAAGATCCGCCAGATCAAGGAAAACGGCTACGTTTCCACTCCCTACATGGGAGTTTCCGTCAGTAACTATGTGCCCGGCTACGGCGCTTATGTGGAATCCGTAGAAAAAGACGGTGCTGCTTTTGCCGCCGGAATCCAGGCTGGCGACCTGATCATGGGCATCGACGATTATGAGATTACCTCCGTAGAAACCTTGACCCGAACCCTGGGCAAATATAAAGTAGGCGACTCCGCCACTGTAACCGTCCTGCGGAAAAGAAAAATGGTGGAAATGACCATCACCTTTAAGGAAAAACCGCAATCCACAGGTAACCAAAGCACCGCTCCTTAAAAAACTTTTGCCTGCCGCAATTTGCGGCAGGCTTTTTTATGTCGAAAAACATCGAAACATATTTGCCCTCCAAAAATTGAATTCCCTCCGCCGCTGTGGTATGATAAATCAAACATCCCACGGAGGTGTGTTCTGTGGACAAACCAAAGCTTTTGATCGTCGATCCGTCTGAAGATTTCCGATGTGCAGTGGCACAGGCCCTTCGCGGACCTTATGCAGTATCTACTGCAGGGGACGGGATCCAGGCACTGGAATTATTGCAATCCCTTCGGCCGGACATTCTGGTGCTGGATCTGATGCTCCCGGGCATTGACGGCATAACCTTACTGCAAAAAGCAGCGCAAATGAATCTCCGCCCCAAGGCTCTGGCCGCCACCCGTTATCTCAGTGATTATACACTGGAGGCCGCCCAACGCATGGGCATTGGATATGTGATGCTGAAGCCCTGCAATACCGGTGCCATTGCCGCCCGTGTTGCAGACTTATCCCAAAGTCTGAAGCCTACAGTTGCCCCCGCAGCAGATCCCAGGACTCAGATCACCAACATATTGCTGCGCTTAGGCTTTCCTACAAAACTCCGTGGTTACGGTTACCTGCGGGAAGCCGTTCTCCTGATGCAAAAAGATGCGGAGCAATCTATCACCAAAGAGCTATACCCTCAAATCGCTGCTCTTTTCCGTGCCACACCGGTGCAGATCGAGCGTTCTATCCGCAGCGCCATTACCACAGCCTGGGCTCGACGAGACCACGAAATTTGGCAGCTGTACTTTCCCTACGATGATGCAGGAAATCCCAACCGCCCCACCAACGCAACACTTATCTGTCGTTTGGCTGACCACCTGTCACTGGAAATCGCCATGCCACCGGAAGAATAATTCTGTTTGTATCTTGATAAAATAAATAACGCCGGGTACCACAAAGGAAAAATACCGAAAATTTCTGCCTTTTTCGAAAATAGGCTAGCTTTTTCGTCATTTTCTCGCTATAATAAATAAAAAGTATTGTCCTCAGATCCGGAGGTTATTTATGAACAGATCCAATCGCTTTACACAGTGGCTAAGCAATGCCGGCCATGCGCTGGCTTCCCTGCCTTGGGCCAGGATCGGCCTGATCACACTGTGTTTCTTTTTAGCAATCGTTTTTACTGCACTTATCGCCGGCACGATCTATATAGAAAGCATTTTAGGCCAGATCCGCCGTCCCAGCATGGAAGAGGATATAGGAAGCGTCTCTGAAGAAACCTATACGCTTCCCGATGATTTCAGTGGCGAGACCCTGGATGCCTCCGACATTGAAACCAATGACGAACCCTATATCACCATCGCACATAAAGACATTATCAACATCATGCTGGTAGGTCAGGACCGCCGGGAGGGCGAAACCGGCCGCACCCGCTCCGATGCCATGATCCTTTGCACCATTAACAAACGGTCAGGTACAATCACGCTGACCTCCTTTATGCGGGACCTGTATGTTACCATCCCCGGCTATACCTCACATAAAATGAACTCTGCTTACTCCTGGGGCGGCATGAATCTGCTAAGCAAGACCATGATGACCAACTTCGGTGTAAAAGTAGACGGGTTTGTAGAAGTGGATTTCGGTGGCTTTAAGCAGGTAGTGGACATCCTCGGTGGCGTGGATATTTATCTTACCGATGCGGAAGCCCAACTTCTGAATAACGAAGAAGGCTACTCTCTTGTTGCTGGCATGAATCACCTTAACGGTGATCAAGCTCTGCAATACTCCCGCATCCGTTCCATTGGCTCTGATTTTCAACGAACCCAGCGACAGCGCAATGTAATCAGCGCAGCAATTTCCCAATGCAAAAACCTGAGCTTCGCCCAGGTAAATAACCTGATCAACAGTGTGTTACCCCTGGTTGCTACAGATATGAGCAATACCAAAATTCTTTCCTACGCTCTGGATCTGTTCCCACTGCTTTCAAACAGCACAGTGGTCCAGCAGCGCATTCCCATTGAAGGCTCTTATAAGCTATGCTACGTGGGTGCCATGAGCGTCGTTCTTGCAGATGTGGAAATGAATCACCAGTTCCTTGTGGACACTCTTTTGCCAAAATAACCGTTTCTCTGCGTGCCGCCTCAAAAGAGGCGGCACTTTCCTTTTGTCCAACTTTTGGCATTGGACAAAAGGAAATATTTACCTCCATCCACATCGAAAAAGTTTCATTTGTTTATATTTTTACCCGTTTTTCTAAACAACTGAGCAAAATAATTTCTATTTTTTTACAAAACAGGAATTGACAAAACGAAACAAGCAAGATATAATAACAGAAAATAAACGGTTGTTTGACAGCCGACATGGGGTGACTGATATGGTACTCACTAAAAGCGAAATGGAAATTATGGATGTCCTCTGGGAGGATGGCGGGGAGCTTTCCCGCAGCGACTTCCTTGATCGCAATGAAGAAAAATCATGGAAGGACAGTTCTGTACATATTCTTTTGAACGGCTTGCTCCGTAAGGATGCTATTCGTGAAGCAGGCGTTGTCAAGCGCAGCAAGACCTATGGCCGTACTTTCCTGCCTACAATGACCCGCGAGGAGTACTTCGCCAACACCTCCTTCTCTCACCGTTATAAGCCCGACATGGAAGGCTTGATGAAGGCTCTGTTAGAGCGTCCTGAAGCAACCAAGGAGACTCTTGAAAACATCCAGGCCGCCATTAGCGCCAAGCTTGCCACAAAATAATTTTTCATAATCAAACGCCGCTCTTGAACATTCAAGAGCGGCGTTTTCTGTTAATCATAACCTATAGGCTGTAAATACTGCTCCCACACATAGATCGCATTTTTATCAAGATTAAAGACCTGGCGGATACCTGCGCACAGCATATGCAGCTTTGACTGCATAATCGGAGATGTGAAATACTCAGCATTACCGGGCATACAGGCATACTCCATAACTGTCGCCCGATCCTCCCGGGCAAAGCTCATGGAAAATGTATCAATAAACGCCCGGGTCTCACTGTCCAAATAATATGTACCGGATCGATCAAGATTCTTTTTATAATCGTTATCGTAGAAAAACCCCTCAGGGTTCAGCCGGGACCATTCATAAAATACTGTAGATACGCTTAAAGCCGTAGTATCCATAACGTGCATCATGCCATGGTATAGATCCTGCTCTGCGGAAGGTTTCATAGCCAATATCAGATAAGCATTGCCCCCGCTCCAGAATTGCAAGGAATTCTGATTGGGCGCAGCGCCCCTCTCAGGATCGCCCGTGATGCTGCGTACCAGGCAGATCTGCAGCTTTCCGGAGTTGGTTCGTCTTGCCAACGTCCTGAAAAATCCCTCCGGGAACTGGGACAGCGCCTTATCCAGCAGCGACAGAGTCTGCGCATAAGCCTGCTCCAGGTGCTCTGCCTCCAGCGTATATGCACCGCTCACAACCTTCACAGCGTCTTCCCACATACGGATCTGCACACCGTGCTTTTCACTTAATGCATTTACCTGCTGCCGGCAAATCTCCAAGGCCTCAGCATTCGGTTGCTCGCCGGTATAATAAGGCGCAAAGCAGCTCACCGTATCAGTAACAACACTTCGTTCAGCATCCCATTGGCAAATCACATCTGCCTGGGCCAACCGATCATAGGCAAGAATCCAAAGTTCGCCATTTTGATCTTCCCGTATGGACCGGATCTGTTCCAACTCCGGCAAATCAACAGAAGCAACCCGCCGGCCGTCGCTGAGGGTATAGCAATCCAACGCGCTGCCGTTTTCCGTGGCAACTACCGCCACAGCCATATTCTTTTGGGGGATATAAAATACCGTATGAGCATCACGCTCCGGCCAAAAATACCGGCAGTTCTCCCCTTCACCTACAAGCCACTCCGTCACAGCGCTGCGCTGCGCGGTAAGCCAATAGTTCTGTCCGCAGGTCTCAAGTCCTTCCAGCACCGCGCCCGTACGGATGCTTTCACCGGTGGCTGCGTCAATGAGCCGTGTCTCCTGTGTGCCGTCGGTCAACTTAGCCGCACAACGCAATACACTTCCGTCAAACAGCACTCCGGTCACGCTCATATTCTCCCCATATTGCTCCCGAATCCGACGAGCAATACCGGAGCGCATATCCAAAGCAAATACACCGGTTTTTGTGCCGTAATATACCAAGCTTCCATCCGGGGACATCTGGGGCAGCCCGGTCATATCCTCCGGCATTTCCAGTCTGCTTACTTCCCGAAGCTCACTATTTAAGTACACGATTTCCTTGGCTATGCGATTAAAATAAACTGCGCCTTCCCCATCTACCAGCAGCCAATGCACGGACTGTTGGCCGGAAACAGATAGCTCCGTTTCCCGAATCAGCGCCAAATTTTCACCGCCTGCAAGTTTTAACTGCAATTTCTCCCCAGTATGCACCAGCAGCAGCTTATTGCCCATGAAAAACAGATCCTGATACTCCCCTGTTTCCAACGAATATACCCGGATCGCCCCACCCGTCTGCTGTTCTATAACAGAGTCAGGCAGGTACAAACCACTTTCCTGAATATCTTCTGTTTTTCCGGCAATATCCGCGCATGCTGTCACGGCAAAAATAAGCAACAGCAGCACACCAAGAGCCATCCATCGTTTCATACTCATTGTCTCCTAGCCAGTGTGTAGTCATCACCCTGTCGATAGTAGGGGCAGCGATTATTCCCTCCGGAGAAAAACCGATAGACCTCATCCTCATCCAAGTCCATCATGCAGTAATATTCGTCAAATTCCTCGTCGTAATCATAATACCAACAGGTATCACATTCCTGACAGTCCATCGAATACCTCCCGGGCCTTTATAGGCCCAAATAAGCCTCCACATCAAAAGGCTTCAGCTTCTCATCCTTGCGCAGATACAGGGGATGGTGGGGGTGACCTTTTTTCGTAACTGCACCGGCACAATACCATGTTGCTCCATGTTTTTGACCCAAAGTCACCATATCCCTTACGCACTCGGCAAGATAGTCCCGCTTTTCAATGATCGCGCCCCAGGCCGCCCAAACCGCAGGCCGCTGGGATATGGAAAGCACATAGCGAAATGCCTCCATATTTTGCGCATGTAACAAGGGGTTGCACACCCGTTCCATGGCATCCGGATCTGTGGCACGCTGAGCATAAACATTGAACATAATAAAGCTGTCAAAACCATTGCCCAAAGCAATGCGCTCCACAGATTTCAAGGTATTATCCAAATTATCCGGCTGCGCCGTAGAGGGGTTAATGCCGATACAGATCAGGGGATTCTTTCCCCTCGTACCCAATATATACCGATACTCCGAATAAAAATTGGGTGCATAGAGCCATTTTTCAATATCGTATTCCTCTGAGGGCGTATTGGCCGCCTTTAGCGCCTGCTCAAAGCTCACCAGCTCCAGCTGCGCTGTACTCCCTTTGGGTATGTGCATGGTCAATTCTCCTTTGTATCAGGAAACCAGCGGCTGTTTTGGGGATCATGAAAATCGCAGGATCCCTCATCGATTCCCTTTTGTCTGCACCATGCAGAAAAGGCCTTGTCCAAAAACGGATAGACCCCGATCATGCCGGCCTGCAGCTGCACCGCCCGACCGTCACGCATATGAAGCTCGATGACAATATTGCCATAGCTGTTATACAACTGTTGCGTACAAATTTCCTCGTAGCGGTAAGTAGCGCTCTTTTTGCCAAAGGTGATGAGTATAAAGCTCTCTTCGTCGTAAAACACACCGAAGGACATATAATACACCACAAGGCCCACGCCCATCAGCGCAATAAGTCCGCCGCCTGCGGTAAGCACCCAGCCGTCACTCAATCCGGCAAACAGCGCACCCACACCCAGCAAGACTGCGATGGCGCCAAATGCGCCGTATTTCTTATTCAGCCGTACAGAAAGGCCCGTCTTATGCTGAGCCTTGCCCCGAAATGCCTTTTGAAAACCTTTGTCGCACAAAAAGCAAATACCGAAGGTGATCGCCGCCACCAAAATAATCGCACCAAATCCCATTTTTCTACTCCGTTTAAGCCCAGATCACGCAATCCACAGGAACATCATATTCCTGAACCGGAAGCTCGGGCAACATTTGAAATTCATAGCAAAGCGCTATGGTAGGATGATTCGGCTCTTTCTCCAAAAACCGGTCGTAAAATCCGCCGCCGTAACCAACCCGATGCCCCTGGGCATCAAAAGCAAGTCCGGGCATAAGCACCAGCGCCGTGGGGTCATCCGCCACAGGGCCGTCCTGGATAGGCTCCGGGATCCCGGAATACCCCTTTGCCACCTGGCTTAAATCATCCAAATAGATGAATTTCATTTCATCTCCGTAAATTTTCGGCACAGCAACCCGCTTTCCTTCCAAAAGCGCCTGCTGCAGCATGGCCGTCGTACGCACTTCCTGATTATATGGCAAATAGCCATATAGGGTCTTGGCCTGCTGATACATTTCACTGCGTACCAAAAGCTCACCCAAGCGCAAACTTGCCGTACAGATCTGCTCCTCGGTCATGGCGCGCTTTTTCTCACGGATGGCTTTGCGCAACGCCTGCTTATCCATGTTTTTCCTCACTTCCCCGTTCCTGACGGAACAGCCGGAACCACAAAAGGATCGCGGCCTGCCCGGGAATGCCCAACAGCAAGATCCTCCACACATTGATGTGAGCAAGGATCAGCAGAGTCATAAAAACGCTTAAAAGCGTGCCCCACATAATAACGGATACCAACGCCCGGTTCCACCGAAAATCCTTCCATGCCGAACGCAGGCTCAGCATTACAATACCGTCTGCCGCAATGGCATAGATAAACGCAAGCCAGCTATGAGGTATCCCAATGGTATCGAGCACCACGAAGATCAGCAGTGCCACAAACCACACAAGCAAAGAGGAAAGCTGCAGGATCGTATTTTTGTTGGCTTTCCGCTTCAATGTCTTCTCAACCACCTGACCCATAGCATGCTGAACTACTCCTGTAGTCTCCGGCAATTCATTAGGGTCAACCAGCAGGTCATTCACAGTAATGCCATAAAGCTCCGCAAGGTTTGTTAGGATCAGCACATCCGGCATGGATTCTCCCCGTTCCCACTTAGACACAGCCTTGTCAGAATAATTCAATTTCTCTGCCAGGCCTGCCTGCGTCCAACCCTCGCGCTTGCGATAGGCGGCGATATTTGCGCCGATCTGGTACTTCAGTTTTTCGTCGTTCATATGCTGCCTCCAAAATATACTGTATTTATTTTATCAAAAAAACCTGCCAAATGCAACTAAAAAACGCAAAAACAAGCCCCTCCTACAATCAGGAGGGGCTTGCAATCTATTTTTATTTGCCGCAGAATTCCTTTGCCACATTTACGATATTCTCCGCGCTAAGGCCAAAGGCTTTCAACAGGTCCTTGGCAGGGCCGGAGTGGCCGAATTCATCATTCACACCAATTCTGCGTACGGGAGTGGGCAGCTTCTCAGACAGGACACTGCAAACAGCATCGCCCAGACCGCCGATGACAGAATGTTCTTCGCAGGTGATGACCTTGCCGCACTTCTTGGCGGCGGCCAAAACCAATTCTTCATCCAAAGGCTTAATGGTAGCCATGTTGATGATCATGGCATCAATGCCCATCTCTGCCAGAGCCTCGCCCGCCTGAATGGCCTCGTAGACCATCAGACCGTTGGCAATAATGGCAACATCCTTGCCATCGCGCAGGATCTCGCCCTTGCCGATCTGGAAATTGAAATTCTTTTCATGGAATTCCGGAACAGCCAAACGGCCAAAGCGCAGGTACACAGGACCGTCAAATTCATAAGCAGCCCGAACCGCCAATCTTGCCTCCTCGCCATCGGCGGGGCAGATCACGGTCATGCCGGGAATGGAGCGCATCAGCGCAAAATCCTCGCAGCACTGGTGGCTTGCGCCGTCCTCGCCCACGGAGATACCGCCATGAGTTGCGCCGATCTTCACATTCAGATGGGGGTAGCCGATAGAGTTGCGCACCTGCTCAAAAGCGCGGCCGGCTGCGAACATAGCGAAACTGGAAGCAAAAGGTACAAGGCCCATAGTTGCTGCACCGGCAGCGACGCTGATCATATTGCCCTCAGCGATGCCGCAGTCAAAATGGCGCTCAGGAAACGCTTTCTGGAATACGGAGGTCTTGGTTGCACCTGCCAGGTCGGCATCAAACACGATCAGATTCTCCACTTCCTGGCCCAGTTCAGCCAGCGCCTTGCCGTACGCATCACGGGTTGCGGTTTTTACCATCTCTGCCATATTATTTCGCCTCCAATTCTGCATACAGAGCCTTCAGCTCGTTCATAGCCTGCTCGTACTCAGCATCGTTGGGTGCTTTTCCATGCCAGCCGGCATTGTTTTCCATATAAGAAACGTCCTTGCCCTTAACGGTCTTCATGACGATGGCCGTGGGCTGACCCTTAACGGTCTTTGCGGTGTTCAGTGCCTGCTCGATCTGCTCAAAATCATGACCGTCAATGGCAACAACATGGAAACCGAAGGCCTGAAGCTTGTCCACAATGGGATAGGGGCTCATGACATCGGCCACATTGCCGTCGATCTGCAGGCCGTTATTGTCGATGATCGCAACAAAATTATCCAGCTTATAGTGGCCGGCAAACATAAATGCCTCCCAGCACTGACCCTCCTGGATCTCGCCGTCACCCAGCAGGGTGTAGACGCGGCAGGTCTTGCCGGTGTGCTTAGCTGCCAGCGCCATGCCGGCTGCGGTGGAAACACCCTGACCCAAGCTGCCGGTGGACATATCCACTCCGGGCACCATGTTCATATTGGGATGGCCCTGCAAATAACTGTCGATCCGGCGCAGAGTCTTCAAATCCTCCACAGGGAAGAAACCCCGCTGTGCCAATGCAGAATACAGGCCCGGAGCCGTGTGGCCCTTACTGAGCACAAAACGGTCGCGATCCTCTGCCTTGGGGTTCTTGGGATCAACATTCAGTTCCTTAAAATACAGATAAGTAAACATATCCGCAGCAGACAGGCTTCCGCCGGGATGTCCGCACTTGGCCGCATAGGTGGATTCGATAATGCCCATACGAACCTTGCAGGCAGTAAGCTGCAGCTGCTTTTTTTCGCTGAGAGTCATTGCATTGCCTCCTTAACATAGATCAAAAAATGGGAATCACTCACATCTTTTACAGCATACCATAAACCCCTTATCTTTGCAAGATGCGCACTATACAAAAAGCATAAAAAGAACTCTAAAAAATTAGAAAAGTCTCCAAATTGCTTTTTGAAAACATTTCTGTTATAATATACTCAGCAAACAAACGCAAAACATTCACACAACAGGAGGAATCCCCTATGGCAAACAAATATGCTGGTACACAAACCGAGAAAAACCTTTGGGAAGCCTTTGCCGGCGAATCCCAGGCCCGCAATAAGTACACCTACTTTGCTTCCAAGGCCAAGAAGGAAGGCTACGAGCAGATCGCCGCCCTGTTCCTGAAGACCGCCGACAACGAAAAGGAACACGCCAAGCTTTGGTTCAAGGAGCTGGAGGGCATCGGCGACACCGCCGAAAACCTGGGCCACGCTGCTGACGGCGAGAACTACGAATGGACCGACATGTACGACGGTTTTGCAAAAACCGCTGAGGAAGAAGGCTTCCACGATCTGGCGGCTAAGTTCCGCATGGTCGCCGCCATTGAAAAGCACCATGAAGAGCGTTACCGCGCTCTGCTGAAAAATGTGGAAACCGCCGAAGTCTTCGCCAAGAGCGAGGTCAAAGTCTGGGAATGCCGCAACTGCGGCCATCTGGTGGTTGGCACAAAAGCTCCCGAGCTCTGCCCCACCTGCGCCCATCCTCAGGCATATTTCGAAGTCCACTCAGAAAACTATTGATCCTACACAGAAAAGCGCTGCTTGGGCGGTGCACCATAGTGATAAATTGCCTAAAAAGGCATAGATTTCCCTGATATTGCGTCAAAAATCCTCGCAATCCACAAAGGATTCCTGCGGTTTTTTCCTTATCTCAAGAAAATCTCCATCCTTTTTAGGTGCAATGCAGTTTTGAAGTGGTAACTTTTTTGATTAACAAATAATAAAATTCCCGGAATGCTGACGCATTTCGGGAATTTTTTATGCAGTTAAGCGGAAAAGGGGCCGTTCAAAACCATTTTATCACTATGACGCGCCGCCCTTCTGCAGCGCTTTTTTCTTGCCCTTTAACAGGAAAACTTTTACGGTTTGGCTTGATTATTCCTGTTTCTTTGGTATAATTATAATGAATTTTTATGTGCTTATCAAAGGAGTCGCTATGATCACAGTCAACAACCTCGGTATGCAGTTCGGCGGCCAATGGCTGTTCCAGCAGGTAGACCTGCAGTTTTTGCCCGGCAACTGCTATGGTATTATCGGCGCCAACGGCGCGGGCAAATCCACATTCCTCCGCATCCTCACAGGCGAGCTGGATTCTACCACCGGTTCTATCGTCATTGACCCGGACAAGCGGGTCTCTGTTCTGAAGCAGAACCAGAACGCTTATGACGCCTACTCCGTTATGGATACCGTCATCATGGGCAATCTGCACCTTTACGAGATCGGCAAGGAAAAAGATGCCATCTACGAAAAGCCGGACTTTTCCGACGAGGACGGCCTGCGCGCCGCGGAGCTGGAGGCAGAATTTGCTGAGCTTGGGGGCTGGGAAGCAGAAAGTGACGCCTCCCGGATTCTCCAGGGTCTTGGTATCGGCACAGAGCTCCACTATGACATGATGGACTCCCTTGACCCCCGGCTGAAAGTCAAGGTTTTGCTGGCGCAAGCCCTTTTCGGCAATCCCGACATCATCATGCTGGACGAGCCTACCAACAACCTGGACATTGAAGCCATTAACTGGCTGGAGGACTTCCTTTTGGACTTCCCCGGCATGGTCATCGCCGTTTCCCACGACCGCCATTTCCTCAACACCGTGTGCACCCACACTGTGGATATTGACTACGGCAAGATCAAGATGTATGTGGGTAACTATGACTTCTGGTATGAATCTTCTCAGATGGTCCAGGCTATGATCCGGAACAAAAATAAACGCAATCAGGAAAAGATCGAAGAACTGCAGCTGTTCATTCAGCGGTTCTCCGCCAATAAATCCAAGGCCAAGCAGGCAACTGCCCGCCGCAAGCTGCTGGACAAGCTGACAGTAGAGGAAATGCCCTGCTCCACCCGTCGGTATCCCTTTGTGGGCTTTATGCCCGAGCGGGAGCTGGGTAAGGACGTGCTCACTGTTAAGGATATTTCCGTCACTGTGGACGGTGTGAAGCTGCTGAACAATGTATACTTCTCCGTGAACCGCACGGACAAGATCGCCTTTGTAGGTGAAAATGAGCTGGCGCAAACCGCTCTGTTCCAGATCTTAAACGGTGAACTGGAACCCGACGAGGGCTCTGTAAAATGGGGCATCTCCACTGTGCGCAGCTACCTGCCCAAGGACAATTCCGAATATTTTGAGGGCAACAAAATGGAGCTGGTGGATTGGCTGCGCCAATATTCCACCAAAAAAGACGATGTTTACTTGCGCGGCTTCCTGGGCCGTATGCTCTTTAGCAACGAAGATGTATTTAAGAGCGTGGATGTGCTCTCCGGCGGCGAAAAGGTGCGCTGTATGCTGTCGAAAATGATGCTCAGCGGTGCCAACGTGGTCATGCTGGACCAGCCCACCAACCACCTGGACATGGAATCCATTCAAGCTGTGAACAAGGGTCTTGAGGCTTTCACCGGTGTTGTACTGCTGGCCTCCCACGACCATGAAATGCTCACCTCCACCTGTAACCGAGTCATTGCTTTCCAGCCCGACGGTACGATTGTTGACCGCTACGGCACTTACGATGACTATCTGGAATGGCTTGCCCAACAGAAAGGAACGAACTAATGGAAAAGATTTTAGACCTCATTACCGCGATAATGCAAAAAGCCTTTGCCGACAGCGGGTATGACGCTTCCTTCGGCCGGGTAACGGTGTCCAATCGTCCGGACCTGTGCGAATACCAGTGTAACGGTGCGCTGTCTGCCGCCAAACAGTATAAATGCGCCCCGATTCAGATCGCAAATGCTGTAGCAAGCAAGCTGGATGCTGCGGATTTCTCCATGATCGAGGCAGTTATGCCCGGATTTATCAATCTGAAGCTTAGTGACGCATTTTTGCAATCCTACCTGGAGCAAATGCGCACTGCTGAGGATTTCGGCGTGCAGAAGATCGGCGCAGGAAAGACTGCGGTGGTGGACTATGGCGGTGCTAATGTGGCAAAGCCTCTGCACATCGGTCACCTGCGGCCTGCCATCATCGGCGAAGCGCTGAAGCGGCTGCATAAGTTCCTGGGCTACAACACCATCGGCGATGTGCACCTGGGTGACTGGGGCTTGCAGATGGGTTTGATCATTGCAGAATTGCAGGAACGGCAACCGGAGCTCCCCTATTTTGACCCCGATTACACCGGCGAATATCCCGCAGATGCACCCTTCACGCTTTCCGAGCTGGAAGAGATCTACCCCACCGCATCTGCCAAAAAGGCCGATCCTGCCTTTGCCGAAAAAGCTCATGTTGCTACCTATGAGCTACAGCAAGGCCGCCCCGGATACCGGGCCATTTGGCAGCATATTATGCGGATCTCCGTGGCAGACCTTAAAAAGAATTACGACAATTTGGATGTCTACTTTGAAAAGTGGCTGGGCGAAAGCGACGCTGACCCCTACATCCCCGCCATGGTGGAGGACATGAAGGCTCGTGGCATCGCTGTAAAAAGCGAAGGCGCATGGGTCATCCCCGTGGCCGAAGAAGGAGACAAGAAGGAACTTCCACCCTGCATTTTGATCAAATCTGATGGCTCTGCTATTTATGCCACCACCGACCTTGCTACCATGGTGCAGCGTATGCAGGACTGGAAGCCGGATAAGATGCTCTATGTTACGGACAAACGGCAGAATCTGCACTTTGAGCAGGTATTCCGCGCTGCCCGTAAGGCAGGCATTGTCACTGCCGATACCCAGCTGGAGCATATCGGTCATGGCACTATGAATGGCGCTGACGGCAAGCCTTTCAAGACCAGGGACGGCGGTGTGCTGCGCTTAGAGCAGCTGATCTCCGACATGACGGACTTCGTCCGCCGCAAGGTTGTGGAAAACAACATCGTCGCAGACGAGGAAGTAGAAGCCACCACCCAGAAAATCGCCATGGGCGCGCTAAAATACGGTGACCTGAGCAATCAGCCCACCAAGGACTACAACTTTGATATGGAGCGCTTCGCTGCCTTTGAAGGCAACACAGGCCCCTATATCCTTTACACCATTGTGCGTATCAAATCCATTTTGGCAAAATACGGCGCATGGGAGCACTTGCCCATCCAAGTCCCCGCCAACATTTATGCCAAGGATCTGATGCTGGCCATCACCAAGTTCGGCCCGGCCATGGAGTCGGCGCTGAACGCCTCTGCTCCCAACCTGATCTGCGCATATATCTATGAGCTTGCCGGCTGCGTAAACAAATTCTATCACGAGACCCGCATCCTCACAGAAGAAAACGAAGCTCTGAAAGCAGGCTACATTTCCCTCATCGCTTTGGCGAAGAATATTTTGGAGACCTGCATTGACATTCTTGGTTTCTACGCTCCAGAAAAAATGTAAAACAGAACCTCCCGGCAAAACCGGGAGGTCTTTTTTATTTTCCAAACAGATAAATATCCAACCTTCTTTTCTTGATCACCGCATACAAGGTGCTGCCCAATACCAGCAACACCGCGACCTCACCAATGGCAACATACAACGCATTGATCAAAAATCCACCGCCTATATATACCGAGAGCTCCAAACCAACCAATAAAGCATTCCACAATGCCGGCATTAAAAGTGCGATCGCCCAACTGCCCCGCCACCGGCATTTCCCCAGCGCGTACATACTAAAGGCAGAAAGCGCTGTGGCTGCCGTTCCCACCAAAAAATCCAATGGCAATGCCCCCGCCTGAGTGAAATTAAACAGCAGGCAACCCAAACTAAGACCCCAAATGGCTGTGGGGGTGAAAAGAGATAGTACACAAAGCGCCTCCGCCACACGGAATTGAATTGCCATGGATGCAGAACCCGGCAAAAGCAAATTCTGCAGCGTCCCCAAAACCACATAAAGTGCTGCGATCAACGCTCCTTGAGTCAGCCGTTTGATTTTTGCAGACATTTTTTGTTCCTCCAAATAAAAAGGGCGCAATCCGCGCCCCAAAAAAACAAAACAGGCGCAATGCGCCCATCAAAATTCCCTAGTTTTGTTTACCGACAGGATGGTCACGAACTGTCCTATAAAATTGTCATCATTATAAGCCACATTCCCACCTTTGTCAAGCCTGATAAACACCTGCTTTTTTTGACTTTTCTTGCATAAAGCTCTTCCCTTTTCTGAAAAATCAAGTATAATAAAATTGATAAAATTTGGGAGGTCATCCTATGTCTACATATACATTAAAATTAGACGCCCCTCGTAAAGCACAGCTGGATACAGGCTTTTCTGCTGCCTTTGGCTGCGCACCCGATCGCTACTTCTCTGCGCCCGGCCGTACAGAGATCGGCGGCAACCATACCGACCATCAGCGCGGCCGCGTTCTGGCCGCTGCTGTAAACTTAGATACCGTTGCCGCAGTACGCGTAAACAACACAAATACCATTCGTATTCTGTCCAAGGGTTACCCCATGAGCGTGGTAAATATCTCTGAGCTGACCCCCGTGGAAAGCGAGATCAACTCCACCCCCGCCCTGATCCGCGGCGTTGCTGCCGCCTTCGCTGACCGGGGCTGCGTCCTTGGTGGCTTTGATGCGTATGTGGAATCTACTGTCCTGCCCGGCTCCGGCCTCAGCTCCTCCGCCGCCTACGAGGTTCTTGTTGGCACGATTATCAATGCTCTGTTCTTTGATAACAAACTTTCTCAGCCCGAAATCGCAAAGATCGGCCAGTATGCTGAAAATGTATTTTTTGGCAAACCCTGCGGCCTTATGGATCAAACCGCCTCTGCTGTGGGCGGCATGGTTACTATTGACTTTGCCATTAAGGATGCTCCCAATATTCAATCCGTGGACTTCGACTTTGCTACCTGCGGTCACGCCCTGTGCATCGTGGACAGCGGTGCAGACCACGCTGATCTTACAGATGAATATGCCGCTGTTACCCGGGATTTCCGAGCCATGTGCGACCATTTTGGCAAGGAAGTTATGACCCAAGTTCCCGAAGAGGACTTCTATGCCGCCATTCCCGCCCTGCGGAAAAAGTGCGGTGACCGGGCGATCATGCGCGGTATTCATGAATACGCAGAAAACAAGCGGGTGATCCTGCAAGTTCAGGCTCTGCAAGAAAACCGTTTTGAAGATTTCCTCTCCTTAGTTAAGGAAAGCGGTTTCTCCTCCTACATGTACATGCAAAATGTCATTCCTGCCGGCTATATCGAACATCAGGACATGGCAGTGGCTCTGGGCCTTTGCGAGCATTATCTCCAGGGCCGGGGCGCTTACCGGGTACATGGCGGCGGCTTCGCCGGCACGGTGCAGGCCTTTGTTCCCCTGGACCTGCTGGATAGCTTCCGCCAGGGCATTGACAGCACCTTGGGCGAGGGTTCCTGCCATGTGCTGTCCATCCGTCCCCAGGGCGGCGTGGAAATGGAGGCTTAACGCATGAAAATCGAAACCTACATTGACTCCCTCGTTTCCTATGCCATGAATTGTGGCCTGGCAGAGCCGGTTGACCACCAGGTTCTCACCAACCGACTGCTGGATCTTCTTCATAAGGATGACTATACCCCCAGTGACGAGCCTCAGAGCGAAGATCTGGAAGAGATCCTTGCAGGCATCCTGGATTATGCCTGTGAAAAGGGTCTTTGTGAGGACAACATCACTGCCCGGGATCTGTTCGACACCAGAATCATGGGCGCGCTGACTCCCATGCCCAGAGAAGTGATCCGTACCTTCTGGGAAAAATATGCTACCGACCCTGTTGCTGCAACGGATTGGTATTACAAACTTAGCTGCGACACAGACTATATCCGCCGTTACCGTATTGCCAAGGATATGCGCTGGAAATACAATAGCGACTACGGCCCGATCGACATCACCATCAACCTTTCCAAGCCCGAAAAAGATCCCAAGGCCATTGCCGCAGCCAAAAATGCGCCCCAAAGCAGCTACCCCAAGTGCCAGCTTTGTGTGGAAAATGAAGGCTATGCCGGCCGGATGAATCATCCCGCCCGGGAAAATCACCGCATCATTCCCATCATTGTGGACGGCACACCCTGGTGCCTGCAATTCAGTCCCTATGTATACTACAATGAGCACTGCATCGTATTTAACTCCCAGCACATTCCCATGAAGATCGATAAAAGTGCTTTCCGGAAGCTGTTGGATTTCACCACCGCTTTCCCCCATTACTTTGTAGGTTCTAACGCAGACCTGCCCATCGTAGGCGGTTCTATCCTGAGCCACGAGCACTTCCAGGGCGGCCATTACACTTTCGCCATGGAAACCGCACCTGTGGAGAAGATCATCTGCTTCCAGGGCTTTGAAGATGTATCTGCCGGCATTGTAAAGTGGCCTATGAGCGTGATCCGTCTAAACGGCAAAAATCCTCAGAGAATCACCGAACTGGCCGACAGAATCCTCACCGCCTGGCGGGGATATTCCGATCTTAATGCCGGTGTGGTTGCCTTCTCTGACGGCGAACCTCATAATACCATCACCCCCATCGCCCGCCGCCGGGGAGAAAATTACGAACTGGATCTGGTGCTACGCTGTAACATCACCACCCCCGAACATCCCCTGGGCGTATTTCACCCCCATGCCGACAAGCACCATATCAAAAAGGAAAACATTGGTCTCATTGAAGTTATGGGTCTTGCCGTACTACCCAGCCGTCTGAAAAAGGAGCTGTCCGATCTGGCTGCCGCTGTGGTATCCGGTGCTGACATCCGTGCTGACGAAGTGCTGGGCAAACACGCCGACTGGGTGGATGGTCTGAAAAATCAGTACACATTCACTGCAGACAATGCTATGGATATTATCCTGCAGGAAACCGGCAAAGTTTTTGCCGAGGTTCTGGAAGATGCCGGTGTTTACAAATGCACAGAAGCCGGCCGCCAGCAATTCCTCCAGTTTATTGCGGCTGTCAATGAAATTGAAAATTAACAATATGCCAACAAAAGCCTCCTGCGTGTGCAGGGGGCCTTTTATCCGTATATATGAAAAACCTCCTACTAATGTAGGAGGCTTTCATTATGTTGGCATTACTTATTTTCCCAGAGGAGCGATCCGACCGCTGCCGGTGGCAGATAAAGGGAGGTGAGCAAGTGGCCGGGGTCGAAAAATTCAAGGAACAGCGTAAGCCCGCAGAATTTTTCAGGCACCCCAACATAACCCGCCAAGTATCGTCAGCGTACATGTGCTTAACTTCTGTATTCGGGATGGGGAGCGAGGGAAGCGCCGCCTGTGGCGGGAGGAGCGACCCGAGCGAGTGGCAGCGGTCGACAGCTGCCAAGGTGCTTCGTCACCGCAGGCAGATGTCGGGCACCGCAACAGGAAACAGGTGGACGTCCACCGTTCCCATCTGCACAAAAATATCCCCACAACCTTTCGGTTGTGGGGAATCAATATGTTGGCATTACTTATTTTCCCGGGCAGTCACCCGCCAAGTATCGTCAGCGTACATGTGCTTAACTTCTGTATTCGGGATGGCCGCGAGCCCAAGCGCTGCCGGTGGCAGATGAAACGAGGGCGCAGCGTGTGCCGCGCGGTCGGCAGATGCCAAGGTGCTTCGTCACCGCAGGCAGATGTCGGGCACCGCAACAGGAAACAGGCGGACGTCACCGTTCCCATCTACAAAAATATCCCCACAACCTTTCGGTTGTGGGGAATCAATATGTTGGCATTACTTATTTTCCCAGGCAGTCACCCGCCAAGTATCGTCAGCGTACGTGTGCTTAACTTCTGTGTTCGGGATGGGAACAGGTGGACCCACACGACAATCAATACCAACTATTAAATTAACTCGTTTCCCCT
>JAZSFE010000031.1:0-5949 GCA_045532105.1 Faecousia sp. | reverse complement strand
AGGAGGATTTCTTATGCTTTATAAAAACTTTGAAAAAGACCTGCCTTACTTAGACCGTTACCACAATAATAACTTCGAACCCGGCTCCGGCATCTCCGATTACGACGAGATCCAGGCCACTCTGCACAAGATGCGCGAGGAGATGAACGATATTCCTCATCAGGTGTCTTTTGCCAAGATGATCGCATTCGTATTTGAAAAGGCCGCGATCGAGGTCAACCCCAAGGACTTCTTTGGTGTGAACATTGCCGGTTGGCTGCCCGACCGGGCGAGATACCCCTTCCGTGTTATGCAGGGTATCGTGCTGGCATGGAAGAAAGAGGCATTGGCAAACACTGAGGAAGGTCGCGCCATCAATGAGCTGAGCAATGACCTTATGGCTGCCGGCGCAGCTTGGTGCTATCCCGACACTGACCACTCCAAGCCCAACTGGGAAGACATTATTGCTCTGGGTATCCCCGGCCTGCTGGACAGAGTGAAGGCCTACCGTGACAGCAAGATCGAAAAGGGTGAATATACTGAGGATCAGAAGAACTTCTATGAATCTACTATTACCGTTTACGAAGCACTGATCACTTTGCTGAACCGCTTTGCTGAGTGCACCAAGAAGCACATAAATGACAGCGAAAAGATGCCCCTTCTGTACGACGCTCTGGTGAGCATCTCCAAGCAGGCACCTCAGACTCTTTATGAAGTCATGCTGCTTACCTTCATCTACTCTTTGACTCAGGAGTATGTCACCGGTGTGCAGACTCGTACTCTGGGTAACATCGATACCCTGTGGCGTCCTTACTATGAGAAGGCTCTGGCTGACGGCTCCCTCACCCGGGACGATGTGAAGCAGCTGCTGAAATACTTCTATATGCAGTACGAAATGGCCGGCCATCCCCACTCTCAGCCGGTGCACCTGGGCGGCAACGACAAGTACGGCAATTCCCGCGTCAATGATCTTTCCTTCCTGATCCTGGAAGCCTACGAGGAGCTGAACATCATCAGCCCCAAGCTGCAGGTGGCCGTTTCCCAGCAGACTCCCAACGAGTTCCTGAGAAAGTGCTGCGACATGATCCGCGCCGGTCATTCCTCTTTGGTGTTCGGCAACGAAGAAGTGGGCCGCGCTGGTCAGAGAATCTTTACTGACAATGAAGAGGATATGGCAGAGCTGGCTCTGTCCGGCTGCTACAACTTCTCTTTGAAGGAAAATATTCAGCCCGAATCCGTGGGCACCAGCTTTGTTAAGGGCATTGAACTGGCTCTGAACAACGGCTATGACCCCACCACCGGCAAGGTATTGGGCCTGCCCACCGGCGATGCCGATTCCTATAAGGATTTCGATGCTTTCTATGACGCATACATGAAGCAGACCTACCACCTGATCGATGATGTCATGCGCATTTCCGATTTCTTCGATAACAACATGCTGGAGATCAGCCCCTCCCCCATGCTGTCTGCTAACTTTGAGCACGCTGTTGCCGCAGGTAAGGATGTATACTACAATGGTGCAAAGTACCACAATTCCTGCATCACCATCTCCTGCATCGCTACCGCTACCGACTCTTTGTATGCCATTAAGAAGTATGTGTACGACAACAAGGTCATCACCCTGCCCGAGCTGCGGGATGCCCTGCTTGCCGACTGGAAGGGCTATGAGAAGCTGCAGTACACCATCGCCAACGATACTGAAAAGTATGGCAACGATATTGACGCAGTAGACTCCATCGCCGCTGACATCATGCATAAGGTTGCCGTGTACATCTACTCCAAGAAAACTCCTCTGGGTGTTCCCTATGCACCCGATGGCGAGGGTATCACCCACGGCATCACCTTCGGCAAGAAGACCGGTGCAACTCCCGACGGCCGTAATGCCGGTGAGCAGCTGTCCAAGAACCTGCAGGCTGTGTTCGGCTGTGACGTTCGTGGCATCACTGCCTACATCAATTCCGTTACCAAGATCAATGCTGTTGATTACCCCAACGGCGCACCCATTGACTTCGTTCTGCACCCCACTGCAGTAGAGGGCGAGGCTGGTCTGGATGTTATGGTCGGCCTGATCCGCACCGCCTTTAAGAAGGGCGGCTCCGCTATCCAGGGTAACGTCTACTCCGCTGCAAAGCTGAAGGCTGCCCAGGCAGAACCCGAGAAGTACAAGGGCCTGCAGGTCCGTGTTTGTGGCTGGAGCCAGTACTTTAACCGTCTTTCCAAGGATGAGCAGGATATGATGATCCGCGCTGCAGAATCTGCAGGCTAAAATCCTTTGAAACGAAATGTTTGGCCGGTAGTCGGTACGAACAGGTGCGAGGAATATGAAAACACCATTTTTATCTAAAAAACGCAATGTTGCCCTAGTGGCTATTGCCTACACCTTTATGTGGGGCTGTGCGTTTCCCATCGTTAAGCTGTGTATGGACGCTTTTGGCGTCGCGGCCGGCGACAATATGTCCAAATGTCTGGTGGCGGGCGTACGCTTTATCCTGTCGGGCATTGTGACATTACTGATCCATGCGTTTAGCCATCCCGGGGACAAAAGTCCCCGGAAGGCAGAGCTGAAATATATCGTAGCCTACGGTATTTTCGGCACTGCCATCCAGTATGCCCTTACTTACATCGGCCTTTCCACTGTGGATGGCTCCAAGGGCGCGGTATTCGACCAGCTTTGCGTTTTTATCGTGATCCTTTTCTCCGGATTGCTGTTTAAGAACGATAAGCTGACCGTTACCAAGCTCATCGGCTGCGCAGCCGGTATTTTGGGCATCGCCTTTATCAATACCGACGGCATTTCCTTTACCTTCTCCTTTATGGGCGAGGGCATGATGATCGGCGCAGCTTTGTGCCAGACCGCGGCTTACTTTACCGCCAAAGGCGCGGCAGATAAGGTGGCGGCTACCAAGCTGGTGGGCGGCGCGCAGCTTTTGGGTGGCATTTTGCTAACCATCTTCTCTTTGTGCATGGGCGGCAGGATCACCACCATCAATCTTACGGCTGTGATCACGCTGCTGTTGCTGGTGGGAATTTCTTCTGCCGCATATGTGCTGTCGCTGATGCCTCTGAAGTATTTCCCGGCATCGGAGATCTCTGTATTCAATTTACTTATTACTGTTTTTGGTGTGGTTATGTCTGCTGTGATCCTGGGCGAGGATATTTGGAAGATCAACTATCTGATTTCTCTGCTTTTGGTGAGCGTCGGAATCATTGCGGTCAATTACCACCGAAAGGAGCGCGTACATGGCGCAGATATTTGATATAAAGCGCTTTGCCGTGCACGACGGCGATGGAATCCGCACCACTGTGTTTTTGAAAGGCTGTCCTTTGCGCTGCCAATGGTGCCACAATCCCGAAAGCTTCGTGAAAAAAAGCCAGCTTGCGCTGTTTGCAGACAAATGTGTTCATTGCGGCCTGTGCGCTCAATCCTGCCAGCATGGTGTGCATGATTTTTCCAAGGGCCACTTCCTCCATCGGGAGCTGTGCGTTGCCTGCGGTGAGTGCATCCACTCCTGTCCGGTAAGGGCGTTGGAGGTATACGGCCGGGATGTGACTGTTGCGGATATTTTACCTGAGCTTTTGTCTGACCGGGAATTTTATGAAGGCACCGGTGGCGGCATCACGCTGTCCGGCGGCGAATGTCTCATGCAGCCGGAGTTCTGCGTGGAATTGCTGAAAAAGCTTAAGGAAAACGGCATCAACACGGCTGTAGATACCTGTGGCTATGTGTCTCGGGAAGTGGTGGACAGCGTCCTGCCCTATACAGATACATTCCTGTATGACATCAAGGCCATTGATAAGGATGTGCATATTAAGTGTACCGGCGTTTCCAATGAGATCATTTTGGATAATTTCCGCTACATTTACAGCCAGGGCAAGAACATCGAAGTGCGCATCCCCTATGTGCCGGGTTGGAATGATGGTGAGATGGAAGCCATTGCACAGTTCCTTAGTGAACATCCAAATATCAAGGGCGTTCGGGTTCTGGCTTACCACAATTATGCCGCATCCAAGTACACCTCTTTGGGACTTCCCTTGGAATTGCCTGAGAGAGTTCCCAGCACAGAGGAGATGAATGCCGCAAAAGCCTGCTTAAAGGCTCATGGCGTTAATGTTCTCGGTTAATTAATAAAAAAGCCGTGGGTGAAATTTTCACCCACGGCTGTTCTTTTGTAATTACAGAATGCCCAGCGCGATCAGCACTTGCAGTACCACAAATGCCACATAAATACCAAGCAGCGTTACGCCTTGCCAGCGACGAAGCTTTCCTTTAAATACAGCGGGCAATGTCATGAGTGCCATGACACCGATCATCAGCGGGATCTCAACCAGCTGAGAAGCACTATAGCCGAACAGCTTGCTGCCTTCCGGCACGACAAAAGGAGAAAGGGTCACAGCTGCACCGGAGACCAGCACCAGATTGAAAATATTTGCGCCGATGATGTTGCCCAGAGACAGCGCACCATGGCCCTTAGCCAAGGCAGTAACGGCAGTAACCAATTCGGGCAGGGAGGTGCAAAGAGCGACCACGGTAACACCGACCACTTCTGTGGGAATGCCGGCCATGGTGGCAAGAGAAACGGAAGAACCCTCCAGCATATCTGCGCCCACAGCGATCAGTGCCGCGCTGGCCACGAGAATGAGAATGTCCTTCAGCAAAGAGCCTTTCGGGGCATCTTCCTCTTCGTGGGCCTGTTCCTGCACGGGATTCTTGAAGCCTCTATAGATGGTGCTAGCCATATAAATTGCAAAAACAACCAGCATTACAATGCCCAGCCAACGGTCAAAACGGCCAAACACATAGGCTGCAACACAATAAATGGCAGCAGAGATGAAGAAGAACAGGACGGGGGTCACGATTGCCTTGCGATTTATCGGCGCAGGCCGAATGGCGATGGTGAGCGCTGCGATCAGCGAGGTGTTGCAAATAATCGAGCCGATGGCATTGCCGTATGCGATCGCACCGTTGTTGTTCACGGCAGCGGTAACGGAAACCATGACTTCGGGCAGGGTCGTACCAATGGATACCACCGTGGCGCCAATGATGATCTCCGGCACGCGGAAGCGCTTGGCGATACCCACAGCGCTGTCAACAAACCAATCGCCGCCCTTAATGAGCAGCACGACACCAACGGCGAATAAAAGCAGTGAGCCCCACAGGCTGTCGGTCAATCCGTTATACCAGGAAAAAAATTGTTCCAGCATTCCACATTCTCCTTATAATGCACAAATCAAATTTCGTTTTCCAAAAACAGCACAATTATATAGTATCTTGTGCAGAAAATCAAGCGAACGCAAGAAAAGCTTAAGATTTGATATGGGGGAATTTTTAGCAGTTTTCTTAACGGCCTTTTGCTTCCCGTACGGCAAAAAAGAACACCACCCTAATGGGTGGTGTTCTTTTTTGGTGACCCGTACGGGAATCGAACCCATGTTACCGCCGTGAAAGGGCGGTGTCTTAGCCGCTTGACCAACGGGCCTGGTAGCGGAAGTCGGACTTGAACCAACGACCATTCGGGTATGAACCGAGCGCTCTAGCCAACTGAGCTATTCCGCCACAAGTGCCTTGATATTATAGCACAAACTTGTCCGTTTGTCAATACTTTTTTGAAAGATTTTTGCGTTTTTTCAAATATTTTTTTGGTTTGCGCGGGTTTATGACAATTATTTGCAAAAATCAACAAATCGGATAAAAATATCTGCTATGTAATCTTTCTCTCACGAAATGTTCATTAATTTGATGTATAATTATATTACTTATATTTATCGAAAGGTTTTGCTCAATGAGTAATCTTTATACGTTTACCGGCGGTGTTCGGATAAGAGAGAATATGTGCGAGCGTATGGCGGCTAAGGAGCCGAGCTCTCTTTTGATCCCGAACGAGGTTGAGATCAACATTCCCGAGGGCACGAGGACTTCGCTGAAGGTCGGCGACCGCGTTCTTTTGGGTCAAAAGATCTGCTCTGACGGAT
>JAZSFE010000007.1:0-32957 GCA_045532105.1 Faecousia sp. | reverse complement strand
TTTGTTTGGAGTGCTGGAATAAGATTAATGAGTCGCATGAATCTAAATGGAGATATGTGCTTTCGTGGGAGAAATATTTGTGCGAAGAATGCGGTCAGTATAGGCGCGTGATCGTTGTGGAGCGGTTTTGGTCTCGGGTGCAGAGAACATTGGCAGAGGCGATAGAGAACATTCAGAGCCGATAATCGCGGGCGACAGGACTTGATTTGCATTTAGATGGGTTCAAGTCATGTTTTCCTCTGTTAAATAATAAGAGGTCGGCAAAAGCCGACCTCTTATTATTTGGTACGGGCGACAGGACTTGAACCTGCACGGTTGCCCATTGGAACCTAAATCCAACGTGTCTGCCAATTTCACCACGCCCGCATCGGGGTTCATTGTATCATGGGATAGAATCCTTGTCAATGAAATTCGCGCCGCTAAGGATTACGTAGCGGCGCGAAAATTATCCCAATTTCGCAATTCCGGAGTCGGTGAGCAGATTGGTCATTTCATACAGGAACAGAACTTCTGTAATTTCGTTTTGTGCCATGACTTGAGATACCGAACCGTTAAAGTACCGAAGATCCAGCATGACAATGTGTTCATATTCTTCCAGCAGGTAGGGCACCATGCTGTTGGCAAAGGAATCTTTGATCACCAGCAGGCGTTTGCCGTTGCTTGCCTGAGTTTCAATGTCCACCTTGCCAAAGTTGCCGCCAAAGAAGTAGGCATATTTGTCCTTCTGCTCCAGCTTTTCTTGGTCATACAGTGTGTCGCTTACCGTAGTTTCATCAAAGGTAACAGTGATCTGGGGCAGTGTTCCGATGGCATATACGGAGTCCGGTTTGGCGGCGCTGTCCAAAGTTTTGGAATAGATCGTTCCGTAAAATTCTTCGGATACACAGGCTAAGTTAAAATCTTCCAAAGCCTTGGGGGTCATGCCCATTTCTTCGCAGTAGGCTGCGTAGGCAAGATATGCACCCTCGGTGGTCCAGTGGTGGTCGGTGCGGTAGTAGGCCTGGAAATCGGCATTTTCAAAGTCCTGCCGAAGGTCGATGAAATTGCAGGAACCGGTGATTGCCTGCATGGTTTGCCATACTTTGTCTGCGTCATACATGGGCGCGTTGGCGGGCAGCTTGTGGCGAAGTGCCACAGCGGGCGTGGGCACGGGCATCACCGTGACGGGCACGGATTGCTTGGAAGCGAAGTTCTCGATCAGCATGAAGAGGGTCTTCATTTTGCTGGAGGAGTAGCTCTCTTCCGTAAATTGCTGGAAGTAATAGCCGTCTTTGCCCAGATATACGCCGTTGATCTCTTGCTTGCCCAGCCATTTTTTGATCTGGGTATTGGTCTTGATCCAAAATTCCCGACCGGGGATCTGATCGCTCAGGAAAAGACTCAAGTCCTCCTGGAAATCACCGGACAGCAGCCGATCTGTATTCAACACGGGCGCTTGATTCAGCACCCGGTTTTCGTTTTCAGAAAAATTCCGGGAGGGCAGGAGGAAGGTCATTCCCGCTACCAAAGCCAGCACCAGGAAGTAGGAAACCACAAAAATTACATGCTTTTTCATCTGCGGCCTCCTTTAGAAACGGAAATACAGGAACGGATTGTAAGAATCCGACACCAAAAAAGCCATACTTGCTATCAGCACCAAACCGATCACCACATAGGTAATAACGGAAAATGCAGGCGCACTGATCTTGTTTTCCAACCAACCGGCCACAGCTTTGGGCAGGCGGGTGCAGCCGATGATGCAGATAGCCAAAAGCAGCAAGCTGCTGACCAAGGTAAAGATAGCTGTTTGATCGGCAAGAGGTGCACCAATACCGAACATGGCTTTATACATATTACTTGCGGCAGTCACGTCGGTGCAGGCGAACAGCACCCAGCCCAGCACCACTACCAAAAGGGCATAGCCGTGGCGCAGGAAAGACGGGAGTTTTTTGAGGAGCTTAAGCAGGAACAGTTTTTCTGCGGACAGGAACACGAAGTAGAAAAGTCCCCACAGAATAAACTGCCATGCCGCACCATGCCAAAAGCCGGTTAAAAACCATACGATGAGCAAATTCAAAATTTGACGGGGCAGACCGTGGCGGTTGCCGCCCAGGGGGATATACACATATTCCCGGAACCAAGTGCCGAGGGTCATGTGCCAACGGCGCCAAAATTCCGTGATGGAGTCAGATTGGTAAGGATAGCGGAAATTTTCTGTAAAATCAAAGCCAAAAAGATTGCCAAGGCCAATGGCCATGTCGGAGTATGCGGAGAAATCAAAATAGATCTGGAATGCAAAGGCAATGGCGGCGATCCACGCGCCCAGTACAGTGCCGTTGCCGCTCAAGGTTTCCCAGATGATGCCGATCTGGTTTGCCAGCAGCACCTTTTTGCCAAGACCCAGGGTAAAGCGGCGGATGCCCTTAAACATTCTGGGGAAAGAGGTGTCCCGGTTTTCCAGCTGGTTTTCAATGTCGGAATAGCGCACGATAGGGCCGGCGATGAGCTGAGGGAACAAACTGATATACATGGAAAAGTTTACCCAGCTTTTTTGTGCCTTCACATCGCCCCGATATACATCAATAATATAGGACAGGGCCTGGAAAGTATAAAAGGAAATGCCGATGGGCAGGGCAATGCTTTCAAGGGCAGAGTCTTCCAGGAAAGGAATATTACTAACCAGGAATCCTGTGTATTTGAAATAGATCAGTGTGCCAAGGCTGAATACCAGAGCCAGGATCAGATACAGTTTGCTCAGACCTTTTTTGCCTTGCTCCATGCTGCGTTTCAGCAAGAGGCCCAGCGCCCAGATATAGATGGTGGTGACCAGCATAATGAAAATATGCGTAGGTTCGCCCCATGCGTAAAATACCAGGCTCACAGCAAGAAGCAAATAGTTTCTTGCTTTTTTAGGCAGCAGGTAATATAGGCCTACCGTCACCGGCAGGAATATGGTAAGGAAAAGCAAACTGCTGAAAACCATAATGAACCTCTGTGTTTCAGATTATTTGATGACCTTGGAGATATAGCCTACCAGCGTGCCGGAGCTGATGGTCATCATGTTGTGGGCAAAGATCACATCGTCAGCGCCTACGCTTGCGATATAGTTTATGAAGTCAAGATCCGTCCAGTAACGGGGGTCGATCTCATAAATGGTGCTGTAATGGTCTACAAGGTAGGGAAGAAGTGCGTTGCCGTAGGAGTCCTTGATGATAACGCACACGCTGCCGTTGGTGACTTGAGGATTTTTAAAGATCGCTAAGGCTTCGTCTGCACCGGCAAACAAGGAATAGGTCGTGCCGTTGCTATTTATAATAGGCCAGTTGACAGGAGTTTTATTCCCAATATCTTGAACATTAGCCAATTTGTTGTAGAATTTCATGGATGCCTGGGTGCAGTAAGGCTTGTATGCGTAGATGGTATCGCCGGGGAGCAGAACAGAAGGCTTGCCCGCACCGGTGTACAGAGTTCCTAAATAGTTAGGGACCTGCTTTTCTTCACGCTGTGCCAGGGTGTAGGGGGTAATGCCCTTTACGGAGCAGAAGGCTTCGTAAGCATAGTATGCGCCGATACCGTTCCAGTGGTGGTCGGTATGGAAGTACAGATATTCGTTGCGGTGCTTCATCAGATTGTCAAAGCAGTCAACGCCCTTAACGGAGGAGGACATTTTTGCGAGGACTTTGTCGATATCGCTGCCCTGGTCGGGGACGTTGTAGTCCACATTGTCCGGGAACATAATGCCGATGGCAGTGGGAATGGGCAGGGAATAGACCTGAGTGTTGGGAAGTGCGGCGGCTACCTTGTTGACCAAGGCGGCATAGGAGGAGGAAACAGAGTCGCTGAAACCGTAGGCTTCAAAAGCAGTGTTGTCCACCAAAAGAATGCTGCCGGATTTTGTGTAAGTGCCGGAGGGGCTGACGATCATGGGATAGCCGTCGGGACGATACTCCAAAGAGGGAGTGTTGTCGGGCGTCTCGTTGTTATCGGGAGTCTCATTATTATCAGGAGTTTCGTTGTTGTCGGGGGTCTCGTTGTTGTCGGGGGTCTCGTTGTTGTCGGGAGTCTCATTGTTATCCGGAGTTTCGTTATTGTCGGGAGTCTCGTTGTTATCGGGAGTCTCGTTGTTATCCGGAGTCTCTGTGCCCTGGTCGGGAGCAGTGTTGGAGAAATCGCCGAAATCGTTGTTGGCTCCGCCACCCGGCAGGGTATAGCTGGGATCGCCGGCATTGTCAAGAATGAGCTTTGCGTTGTTGGCATCTGCGGTGATGCATACCACAATATAGTTTTCATAAGACCAGACGATGGCCTTTTCAATCTTGGGAACTTCCCCGGCAGCGTATTGCTGGAACTGGGTCTTGATCTCATTCAAATGTGTCTGCACGGCGGTTTTGGCAGTAGGCACATCTTCTTTGCTTGCCAAGGTGATGAGGGCCAGTTCGTCGGCCTTTTGCTCGGTGCTGGTGTACTGGATTACAGCAGCGCCTTCGGGAAGATCAAAATAGGACAGGGAGGCAGTAAGTTCCGACTGCCGCTGCAGCGCACCGTCAAAGGCCACCTGCTTCAAAAGGGAGGTCATCACGGCGGGGATATTGTATTTTTCTGCTTCAGGCTTTTCAAAACAGGCGGTTAAAGGCAGCGTCAGTGCAGCCACCAAAAGCATGCATAAAAATCGGGTCAGATTGCGTTTCATTCTCTAAGATCCTTTCTGTCATCTCTGGATAAAGTATTATGTGAGCATAATGATACACGAAGTGCCCTGGTTTTTCAAGGACGATTTGCAACTTTCCCCTAGGCTGTCGGGAAAGAATTTATGGAAAACAGAAGAGAAATTTACATATTTACGGGCGGATGGGCGGCAATATACCGGTCAAGGATCTGAGCGGCAGTCAATACCATTTTTGCGCAGGGTCGTTGCTTGTAATACTCGGCAGTGCGGGGACTGGGGTTGGGGTCTGTGGGCGGATTTTCCAGGATCTCCCGGCAAATGATGCTGCCGTTTTCTTCTTTAAATTCTGCAGCCAACTGCTGCACCAGAGCATAGGTCTCTTTTTTGCTGACATCATCGTCGCAGCTGTCATAACCGTAAAGCAGGCTCATGACAAAAAACATTCCGCTCACTGCGCCGCAAACTTCCCGCAGGCGGCCCATGCCGCCGCCAAAACCGCTGACGGCCTTGGCGCAGAAAGATTCCTCAAGACCCAATACATCTGCAAACGTTATTGCAACCGATTGAGCGCAATTATATCCCTGTAAAAAAAGCTCAGCAGCCTTAATACCCCGATCCATAAAAAGCACCTCCAAAATTTTTATTATTATAGCACAAAAGACTGTTTTTTCGCAACCACTTCAGGGAGGAAAATATATTTCCTTAAGTTACCGTTGTTTTTGCGGCAAGAAAATTAAAAATAGCGCAAATTTTGGGTTGAATTTCAAAAGTTGGTGTGATATGATACATTCGTATCGATATGGGCGCATTGCGCCCAAACACAGACGATAAAAAGAAGAGATCTAGGAGGTAAGCGTTATGTCTGTTAAGGAAATTTTCGAAAAGCGCAGTGCGTTTTCTTTCGAAGTATTCCCCCCGAAAACTGATGTTGGCATGGAGAAGCTTTGCGGTGAGGGCGGTGTGCTGGAACAGCTGTACACCCTGAACCCTGACTACATTTCCTGCACCTATGGCGCAGGCGGCACCAATGTCGGTAAGAATCTGGAAGTTCTTGACAAGATCGTTAAGGACGGCAAGACCACCGGTGTGACTCACTTTACTTGCATCGGCAATACTAAGGAAGGCATTAAGGAGCAGCTGCAGACTTATTTGGATCACGGCATCGACCACATGCTGGCTCTGCGTGGCGACCTGCCTTTTGGCTGGACCGGTACCGGCGGCGATCTGCATTATGCTACTGAGCTGGTTAAGTTTGTCCGTAAGGAATTTGGCGACAAGTTCACCATCGCCGTTGCTGGCTCTCCTGAGGGCCACATTCAGTGCCGCAGCCTGGAGGCTGACATTGCTTTCCTGAAGCAGAAGCAGGACAACGGCGCTGACTACATCATGACTCAGCTGTGCTGGGATATGGATCAGTTCCGCTACTGGCTGGATGCCATTCGTGCAGCCGGTATCTGGATGCCCGTGGACGTGGGTATTATGCCCATTCTGGACCAGAAGGCTACCATTAACATGGCTCTGTCCCGTAACGGCTGCGTGATGCCCCGTGAGCTGTGTGAGATCATCTCCAAGAACTGGATCTTCCCCGATCCCTTTGTTGCTGAACCCTTTGACGCAAATGTGGAAGGCAAGAAGGCTGCATTCCGGGAAGCCGGTATCGAATATACCATTAAGCAGATCGACGAGTACCGCGCCTGCGGCATTGACGGCATCCATCTGTATGCACTGAATAAGTACGACGATGTGGCTTACATTGCTAAGGAAGCCGGTCTGTTGGATCTGGTGTAAGGAGCAAAATTTATGGCAACACCCTATACCATTGCTGTGGCCGGTAAGGGCGGCGTGGGCAAGACCACTGTTTGTGGAATGCTGATCGACCACCTGTGCAAGAAGAATAACGGCCCTGTTTTGGTGGTGGACGCGGATGCGAACAGCAACCTCAATGAGGTGCTGGGCGTTGAGGTGGAAACCAGCTTGGGCCAGATTCGCGAGGAAATGGCGCAGGCGGAGCTTAAGGGCACGATCCCTGCTGGAATGACCAAGGCTGACTATGCAGATTTTAAGTTCAACACCGCCATTGTGGAGGAAGATGACTTTGATATGCTGGTTATGGGCCGTACTCAGGGAAAAGGCTGTTATTGCTACGTTAACGGCGTGCTGAAATCCCAGGTGGATAAGTATGCCAAAAACTATTCCTATATTGTCATGGACAATGAAGCGGGTCTGGAACATGTGGCCAGAGGTACGCTTCCCCATGTGGATATGATGCTGCTGATCTCCGATTGCTCCCGCCGGGGCGTACAGGCCGTGGCGCGGATCGCTGAGATGGTAGAACAGATGGAACTCAATCCCGGAAAGATGGGATTGATCATCAACCGGGCGCCGGAGGGGAAACTGGACGACGGCATTCGGGAAGAGATCCAAAAGCATGGCTTGACTTTGTTTGGAGTATTGCCTCATGATGATGCGGTGTACCGCTGCGACTGTGCAGGAGAACCTTCTGCAAAGCTGCCGGAGACCGATCCCATGAAGACGGCCCTTAAGGGCGTTATGCAGTCTTTGGGACTGTAACTGATCGTTATTTATTTTTTATTTATACAAGGGGGATTATCACTATGTCTTTTGTTCCCAAGACGCAGCCTTACAGCGGCAAGATCAATGCCGTGACTATGGGCACCGGTGACAAGGCAATCGTCATCGGCGGTCAGAATGTGCTGCCGTTTTACACCTTCGATGCACCTATTGAAAATGCACCGAAGATCGGTGTGGAGATCACCGATAATGCTGCCCAGTGGACAGCTCCTGGCCTGAAGGAGTTTTATGCCGGCTGCGTGACCATGGCTGACTTTGCCAAGAAGGCAGAGACCATGGAGGGCGTTGATTTTATTACGCTGTGCTTTGAATCTGCCGATCCCAACGGTGAGAACAGATCTGTTGAGGATTGTGTTGCCGATGCCAAGGCAGTTGCCGATGTGGTGTCTTTGCCCATTATGATCATGGGCTGCAAGAACCTGGAGAAGGACGCTGAGCTGTTCTCCAAGATCTCTGAGGCTCTGCAGGGCAAAAATATTGTCTGTATGTCTGCAAAGCAGGAAAACTGCAAGACCGTGGGCGCTTCCGTTGTTCTGGCTTATGGCCAGAAGGTAGGCGCTGAGACTGCTGACGACATTAACCTGGCAAAGCAGCTGAACATCATGCTGAAGAAGGATGCCAATGTGCCTGCTGACAGCATCGTGATGAACATCGGCTGCGCAGCAGTTGGTTATGGTTATGAATATGTGGCGTCTACTTTGGATCGCGTACGCCTGGCTGCTCTGGCTCAGGCAGATGCTGACCTGCAGATGCCCATTGTTGCAACCGTATCTGCAGATACTTGGGCAGTGAAGGAATCCACTGCTACCGAAGAAGACGAGCCGACTTGGGGCAGCCAGGAAGAGCGTGCTATCCATATGGAGATCTCTACTGCCGCTGCAAACCTGACCGGTGGTGCTGACGCCATTATTATGCGCCATCCTGCGGCCATCGCAACCGTCAAGAAGTTCATTACGGAACTGGTTTAAGGAGGTACATACAAATGGCTTTAAAAGGTCTTGATATTTTTAAGCTGTCTCCTAAGAAGAACTGTAAGGAGTGCGGCAGCCCCACCTGTATGGCTTTCTGCATGAAGGTGGCTCAGGGCGCTGTGGAGATCGATAAGTGCCCCTATTTCTCTGATGATGCAAAGGCAATGCTCAATGAGCAGACTGCTCCCCCCATGAAGACCATCAGCGTCGGCGAGCATAAGCTGGGCGGTGAGACGGTTCTGTTCCGTCATGAGAAAACTCTGGTCAGCAAGAACCTGTACGCAGTTTCCGTTTGCACCTGCATGGACGATGCAACCGTGGACGCCAAGCTGGCTGACATGGCCAAGGTGGACTACGAGCGTATCGGCGAAAGAATGTATGTGGAGTTTGTATTCGTTGCAAACACCCAGAACGATCCTGCTGTTTATGCAAATCTGGTAAAGAAGGCAGCTGCTACCGGCCGCTCTCTGGTTCTGGAGTGCTGGGATGTAGAGTGCGCCAAGGCTGCACTGGAGGTTTGCGGCAAGGATGTGATTCTGGACGGCGCTACTCCTGATAACTGGGAGGCTATGTGCGCTCTTGCTACCGAAAAGGGTGTTACCCTGGGTGTTTGGGCAGAGAACATTTCCGACCTGTATGATACTGTTAAGAATCTGGAAGCCAAGGACTGCAAGAACCTGGTTCTGGATGTTACCGGTAAGACTGCCAAGGAGACTCTGGCCAACGCTGTTTTGGTGCGTCGTACCGCTATCAAGGATGGCGACCGCAGCTTCGGTTATCCCTCTATCGTGAACCTGTCTAAGCTGGCTAAGGGCGATTCCCGCCTGCAGACGGCTTATGCCTCCATGTTCACCGAAAAGTATGCTTCCATCATTGTTATGGATTCCATGAGCTATGCTCAGGCTCTGCCTCTTTACGGCCTGCGCCAGAACATCTATACCGATCCTCAGAAGCCCATGAAGGTGGAAGCTAAGATCTACCCCCTGAACGGCGCTGACGAGAACAGCCCCTGTGCTCTGACCGTGGACTTCGCTTTGACTTACTTCCTGGTTTCCGGTGAATTGGAGCGCTCCAACCAGCCTGTAAACCTGATCATCACCGATGCTTCCGGCATGTCTGTTCTGACTGCCTGGGCAGCCGGTAAGCTCTCCTCCTCCACTGTTAAGAAGACGTTTGAGGAGCTGGACATTGAGAATAAGATCAAGAATCGCACTCTGATCATCCCCGGCAAGGTTGCCGTTATGAAGGGTGAGATCCAGGAAAAGCTGCCCAATTGGAACGTTGTTGTCGGTCCTTTGGAGGCTGTACAGCTGCCTAAGTACATGAAGGACAAGGAGTACGAGGCTGCTGCCAAGGCTGCCGCTGCTGAAAATGCTGCTAAGGCTGCCACTACTGTTGAGGTCAAGGAGCTCAGCTTTGACGAGCTGCTGGCTACCAAGGTGCCTGCTATCGAGGTCAAGCAGTGGGATACCCAGTATAAGGGCTATAACCCCGAGAGCCAGACCTTCGTCACCATCGGCGAGCGCATCCACTGTATTGCTCCCTCCATCCGTAAGGCTATGGACGAGCGGGATCCTGAGCCCATTCTGCAGCGTGCTTACGAGCAGATCAAGGCCGGCGCTACCTATTTGGATGTGAACATCGGACCTGCTGAGAAGGACGGTCCCGAGCGTATGATGTGGGCGGTTAAGCTGCTGCAGGAGAACTTCAACAATGTTCCTCTGGCACTGGATACTGCTAACATGAAGGCTATTGAGGCCGGTATCAAGGTCTATAACCGTACCAATGGTAAGCCCATCGTCAACTCTGCTGACGCAGGCTCCCGTATCGGCTACATTGACCTGGCAGCTGCCAATGATGCTATCTGTATTGCTCTTTGCTCCGCTGACGGTATCGCAAAGGACAACGAGGAGCGTATGGTCCACTGTGACAATATGCTGGAGCGCGGTCTGAGCCTGGGTATGGAAGCTACCGACCTGTGGTTTGACCCCTTGTTCCTGGTTGTTAAGGGCATGCAGGATAAGCAGATGGAAGTTCTGGAGGCCATTAAGATGTTCTCCGACAAGGGCCTGAAGTCTACCGGTGGCCTGTCCAATAACTCCAACGGTGCACCCAAGAACGTTCGTCCCGTTATGGACTCCGCTCTGGTCGCTATGTGCATGATGCAGGGTCTGACCTCCGCTATCGTTAACCCCAACGACCAGCGTCTGATGGAGACAATCAAGTCCTGCGACATCTTCAAGAACCACGTGCTGTACTCTGACAGCTACCTGGATCTGTAATTAGTTTCATATTGCAGCCGGGAGGAAATTTCCTCCCGGCTGTATTATTTTGCAGGGGGATAAGAAACAATTGCGTTGGCTGAAAAGACGGACAGGAGAAAACTGCAAAGACCTTAAAGTGCCCGTTGTGAGAGGGGTTCGTGGTGCTGCCTGTTCTGCAGATAGAGGAATCTTTCCAAATAGGCAAAAAATGTAAAAAATATATGGTGGATTGTCATTGTGGAATGGAAAAATAGCCTTGATTTTTTCTGAATTTTGCGTATAATAGTAGTGCGGTATTGTGGCGAGGAATGCGCATTAAACAATATTTCTAATCAAAAATTATCTGCATATTTGCCGTGCAAGCGGATTTTGGTGCTTGCGGTGCATGACATACGAAAGAATTTTAGGCTGATGGAGGACATAGTTATGACGGAACAGTCTGCATACAATACAAATGTACAAAAACAGGACGGAACTATCGAACTGGATATTAAGCGTCTGTTTCGGGCTGTTTACAGAAAGCTTCCGCTTATTGTTTTGGTGGCATTTTTGTGTGGCGCATTGGCTTTTTTGGGCACAAAGTTTTTCATCACCCCGTTGTATAAATCCTCCGCGTTGTTTTATGTGAATAATAGTGATTTGTCCTTTGGCGACGCCGAGGTAAGTATCTCCACCGGTGATATTTCTGCGTCCAAGAGCCTGGTAGACTCGTATATCGTAATTTTGAAGAGCCGGGAATCTCTTATTGATGTAATCGATTACGCAGGGGTGAACCGTACTTATACGGAGCTTAAAGAAATGATCACTGCGGCTTCCGTTAACGGCACGGAGATTTTCCAGGTCGTGGTAACCAGTGAAGACCCCAAAGAAGCAACGATTATTGCAAATGCGATTGCAGAGATCCTACCTAAGCGGATCGCAACCATTGTAGAGGGCAGCTCTGCAAAGGTCGTTGACCATGCAGTGGTTCCCAGTGTTCCTGCGTCCCCCAGTTATACGAATAATACTATGTTGGGCGCTCTGATCGGCTTGCTGCTGACCACGATTATCGTTGCAATGGTGGACTTCTTTGATGTTACTATTAAGTCGCTGGAAGATGTGCGGCAGTGCTGTGCATATCCTGTTTTGGCCACCGTGCCCAATATGGGTCCGGATACTAAGGGCAAGGGAAGAAAGTATCAGGGAAAACATGCTGCGGCAACAGTAAAAAGCGCAATTGTTGTGGGCGAGGATGTGAGCTTTGTGGCGTCTGAAGCCTACAAGCTGCTGCGCACCAAGCTGCAGTTCTCTTTTGCGGATGATAATAACAGTCATGTCATTGCGGTGTCCAGTGCTATGGAAGGCGAGGGCAAGAGCTTGACTGCGGTCAATATGGCATATTCTCTGGCGCAGTTGGATAAGAAGATCTTGCTGGTGGAGTGTGATATGCGTCGGCCTTCCTTGATGGATAAGGTCAAGATCCAGAGAACTCCGGGCCTTGCCAATTATCTTACAGGTCAGGAAAGTCTGGAAGCTGTTGTTCAGGTCTGTAAGGCAAGCAAGAGCGGTGCTGCTTTTGATGTGATAGCAGCCGGCAGCCTGCCGCCCAACCCCATTGAGTTGCTTAGCTCTCAGAGAATGCTGAATCTTATTAAGCGGCTCAGAGAGGTGTATGATTATGTTTTGCTGGACCTTCCTCCTGTGGGTGAGGTCAGTGACCCCATGGTGGCAGCCAAGTTGGCCGACGGTGTTTTGTTGGTTTCCCGGCAGAATTACTGCAACCGGTTGGCGCTTGGAGATGCTGTTCGCCAGTTTGAGTTCGTAGGTATCCGTATTCTTGGTGTGTTGGTGAATGCGGCGGCTGAGGATTCCGGCGGTAAGTATTATAAGAGCAAGTACAGAAAGTACGGTTATGGCCGCTACGGTTATTATCATAGATACGGTTATTACAGTCGTTATTCCGAGGCGGCAGAGAAGAAGGATAAAGCGTAAGGAAAGGATGCTGAGGGATGGTCGATTTTCATACCCACATCCTGCCGGGGATTGATGATGGCAGTGTGTCGCTGGAGCAATCTGTGCAAATGCTTAAGGCTGAGAAAGATCAGGGCGTCCATTGCGTGGTATTGACACCGCACTTTTACCCTCAGAGAGATCTGCTGGAATCGTTTTTGCAAAAAAGAGCAGAAGCCTTTGCTCGGCTGCAAAAGGCGGCAGAGCAGGCGGAACTTCCTCAACTGCGGCTGGGAGCAGAGGTGTACTATTATCCCGGCATGAGCGATTCTGATGTTCTTAAACAGCTGACGGTGGCAGATACCGGGTACATTTTGGTGGAGATGCCTTTCGTCCCGTGGACAAAAGATATGTACCGCGAATTACAGGGTATCTATGAAAAGCAAGGATTGATCCCTATTGTTGCTCACGTTGATCGGTATATACATCCATGGCGTACCCGTGGAATACCGCAGCGCCTGCAGGAGCTTCCTGTACTGGTGCAAGCCAACGCAAGCTTTTTTACGGGAAGGTTTACTGCACCGCTGGCAAAAAAGCTTCTTAAGGAGAAGATGATTCATTTGTTGGGTTCTGACTGTCACGATATGACCGGCAGACCCCCATGCCTGGGTAAGGTATGGCAGAATCTTGACTCTGCTGCTGTGCAGCAAATCGAGGAAAAGGAAAAATTGATATTCTCTAAGTGTGAGGATTCCCTTCCCGGGGAATGACGGCATTTGGAAATTTTGATGTAAGGTGGAGATGGTTGAAATGAAACGGATATTGAATTTACTTATGGTGGTTTGCCTGCTGTTTTCAATGGTCATTCCGGCAGCGGCCACGGAGTTTGTCCCCAGCATTTCCATAAAGGACGCGCCGGAGCTTGTTCCTGTAAGGGAGGAAGATGGCGAGCCTATTTACGGCTATGTACTGGATAAGGATGGTAATGTGATTTATACTGTCCGTGAGGGAGATATCCTCATTACGCCCATTTCCGAAGTGGACACCTCGGAATATATTTCTGAGGAGGCAGCAAGACTGTTGAAGGAGACCTATGCTGAGCTGCTGGAGAATCCCGATACCTTTAAGGGCAAGGTCGTGCGGGAACTGGTGGATATTTCCGTTAGTTCCAGATTGGCCGCTGCTTTGGAAGGCGAAGGGACTACCCTGGAGCTGAAGTTCGATATTGGCATTGGCAATGATATGTCTGTTTGGATCCAGGCGCTGATCGATGATCAGTGGAATGAGATCGTGAAGGTCACCAACAATGGTGACGGCACCGTTAGCGGCACGTTTGAAGCTTTTTGCCCGGTGGTATTCCTGGTACCCGGAACGGATGATGCCGGCGGTTGCTGCTGTTGCTGCTGGTTCTGGCTTTACATGTTGCTGATCACCATTTGCATGATTTTGATTGTGATCATCATTTTGTGGTATCGCCGCAAGGAGGAAGAGCAGGCTCAGGAGCAGGAACAGATTGAGGAGCAGACCCAGCAAGATCCCAATAATTAACTTTGAATAGGATCTTAACATTATGCATAAGAGGTTTGATTTGTTACGGGCATTGGTTTTTCTGCTTGTAGCAGTACTGTGTCTGATAATGTTATACAGTGGCTTGAAATTATGGGAGACCAATCAGTCCCAAGGGGCTGATGAGTCTTCTGCGTCCAAGACCATCATTCGTGATGGGGTGGAATATTTCCCCCGGCAGGATATTACAGTGATCCTGGTGCTCGGCATTGATGAGTTTGGCCCGGTGCAGGAAAGCCAGGGCCACCAGAATCCCGGCGCTGCAGACATGGTCAGCCTGGTGGTGATCGACGAAACAGCAAAGAAAATCGACCTTTTGTCTTTGAATCGTGATACTATGCTCCAAATGCCTGTCTTGGGTATTGGCGGTAAGCCTGCGGGCACTTATTACGGTCAGCTGGCGCTGGCACACACATTTGGAACAGGTTTGGAGGACAGCTGCGAGAATACAAAAAAGACTGTTTCCGATTTTCTTTACGGTCTGCATATCGATTATTACGTTTCTATGAAAATGGATGCCGTGCAGATTATGAATGATGCTGTAGGCGGAGTTCAGGTTCATGTAGAGGATGATTTCTCCAAGATCGATGCCTCCATTCCCATGGGCGATGTGCTGCTCCAGGGCAGGCAAGCTCTGACATTTATCCGGGGCAGAAAGGATCTGGGCGATCAGTTGAATGTGAGCCGTATCCGGAGGCAGAATCACTATATTGAGCGGTTCGCAGAGGCCTTGCAGAATAAGGTGGAGCAAAGCGACAGCTTCGTGCTGGACACATATAGCAAGGTGGAAGAATATTTGGTGACAGACTGCTCTGCCACGACTCTGAACGCCATGCTGCGGAGGTGTTCCAACTATGAGCTGGAAAAGGCCATTATGCTGGAAGGCGATAACAGAGTCGGTGACGAGTATATGGAATTCTATGTTGACGAGCAAAAGCTTGATGAAACTATTTTGTCGCTTTTTTATGCTCCGAAATAAAATGTTCGTAAGTACCGGTAAATAGCCGAGCCATGGTGGAAATCATGCTCGGCTAAGTGCCTTATACAGGGGGTGAAAGGGAACGGGTTGCAGAACGAATAAACGTCTTACTAAGATTAGTATTTCTGCAATGTCAGTTGCCCTTTTGTCCCCGTTTTTGTATTTTATTGTTGCAAGAAGTGAGACCATCTTTGTTATAGAAGAGATTGGAGAATGAAAATGACGTATTTGGTTGTTGTTGCACATCCTGATGATGAGGTGCTTGGCGCTGGCGCCACCATACATAAGCTGACCAAGGAAGGTCATGCCGTAGATGTGTGTATTCTCTCTGCAGAGGCAAAAGCCCGTGCATTTCGTCCTGAGGACAGCCAGTTGAATGAGGATCTGAACGAAAGCACAAAAATGTTGGGTGTCCGGCAAAGATATGAGGGTACGTTCCCTAATATTGAAATGAACACCGTTCCGCATCTGCAGCTGGTACAATTTATTGAAAAGGCTATTGCGGAGTCTCAGCCGGATGTGGTTATTACCCATCATCCCAGTGATACGAATAACGACCATTTGCATACCTCTCTTGCTTGTCAGGCGGCGGTTCGGTTGTTCCAGCGCCGGACAGAGATGAAGCCTTTGCAGGAGTTGTGGTATATGGAAGTCCTGTCTGCCACGGATTGGTCGGTAAACAGTGCCATGAACAAATTTGCCCCCAATACTTATGTGCAGGTAGGAGAAGAGGGTGTGCAGATGAAGATCGCGGCGCTTGCACAATATCGCGGGGTCATGCGTCCGTATCCACACCCAAGAAGCGAGGAGTCTGTTAAGGGTCTTGCGGCTGTACGGGGCAGTGAAAGCGGTTGCGTATATGCAGAGGCATTTCAGTGCGTTTTGAGGAGAATTATCCTATGAAGCATAAGGGATACTTTCTTGCAAAAAGGGCATTTGATATCGCTGCGGCTTTTTTGGGAATTCTTGTTACTTCGCCTGTATGGATTGTTGCGATCATCGGCATTGAGCTTTCTGATCCGGGACCTGTGTTCTACAGAGCGCGGCGTATCGGCAAGGACGGTCGGGAATTTTGCATGTGGAAATTTCGTAGTATGCGCGTTCCCAGAAAAGAAAGTGAAAAAAGTGAAGCCAGTTTTAAGGCAGATACCAATAGAATTTTTCCCTTTGGTGCACTTTGCCGGCGGCTGAAGATCGATGAACTTCCTCAGCTCATCAATATTCTTTGCGGATCTATGTCCGTTGTAGGACCCAGACCTGCAGCTTTGGATCAGGCAGCGGTTATGCGCGGTGGGAAATATGCCATTGCGTCTTCTGTAAAACCCGGACTTACCGGTCCGGCAGCGCTTTATGACTATATTTATGGGGACTCTGTGGAAGATCTGGAGGAGTACACCCGTCTGGTTCTGCCCACCCGGCTGGAGTTGGAAGCATATTATCCGCAACACATGAGCTTTTTTTATGATGTGAAGATGGTTTGGTATACCGTCTTATGTATTTTGGCATCTGTGGTGAAACGGACGCCTAAGAAGATCATGGCAGAATTAACGGCCTGCGCAGCCATGCAGGAAGAGCAGGTTCTCCACGAGGTTTGATACTTATGAAAAACACGGAAGAAAAAGCAGTCCTTGTGACAGGCGCGTCGGGCATGATTGGCTCGCGGCTTGTTCAGGCTTTGCTGGATAGCGGGATCCCTGTGGTTGGAGTGGACCGGAGCCCGGCGCGTATTCAGGCGAATGAGTATACTCACGAGGTCGTGGATCTCGGTGATATGCAGGCTCTGCAGAAAATTTTTGAAAACAGTGAGATCGCCAGGGTCATTCATCTTGCCGCTTTGGCGCATACGGATGGAGAGTCGGATCTTTCTTATGAAAAGTATTACTATGTGAATGTGATCTGTGCGAAAAATGTGTTTTCTGCGGCGGCCCGGGCGCAGATCCCGGTTTTGTTTATCAGCACTGTTGATGTTCTTGGATTTACAAAAGATACTGTCAATGCGGCCACTGAGCTGTGTCCGGTAACGGCATACGGGAAGACCAAGGCGCTTGCTGAAGCTGAGGTCAAGGAGATCTGCACTGACAGCGGATATACGATCTTCCGCTTCGCTCCGGTTTATACAGAAACAGTTCAGAGGGACATTCGGAAGCGGTATTATTTAAAATATCCGAATATTGCTTATCTTATCGGCAAAGGCACGGAGTATGAGGTGCTGGATATCAATTTGGCTGTGCAGAGCATGGTGGCATGGGCAAAGGAAACAGCGGACAATGCCATTCGTTTTATTAAAGACCCTCATCGGATGCATACGGCCGACAAAATCTCTGCGGAAAAAGAGCAGGGGCGGGCAAAGCTTGTGCTGCATATTCCTAAGTGGATGGTGCGTTGGGGATTTGCTGCAGTTAAAGGGCTTACCGGCGAGAATAAATACACATATTTGCTGAACAAGGCGGTCAATCCGCTTAGAACGGAGTAAGGGAACGGATATATGAGGAAAGCGTATTTAGGGAAGAAAGTTTTGTTGCTGGACGGTTACGGCCGGCAGATCCCCAGTATTCTTCACCAACTGCATCAGTTGGGCTGTGTGATCACCACCATGTGCGAATCGAAACTGGATGTGGGGTATACCTCCCGGTATCCCTATAAGCGGATCGTGGTTCATGGCATCAGAGAGGATAAGGAGATCTATAGACAGGCCATTGAAAAGGAACTTGAGACCGAAAACTACGATATTATTTTCCCAATCCTTGAAAAGGCTACGGATATTTGTATTGACGGCTCGCTTCAAAGCCGTTATCCGGAGCTGAAGATTATTGCCGCTACCCGGGAATCTTTCCATAAAGCTTATAATAAGCAGGAGACTATGCGTATCTGCATGGAAAACGGCATTCCTTGCCCCATTACAAAAATGGATGGGGAGACTTTGGAGGAATTTCTTGCTAAGGTGAAGTTCCCTATTTGCGCAAAACCCCGAAAGGGAAGCGGCGGCGCTGGATTTAAGCGTATTTCCTGCCGGGAAGAACTGGATGCATATATTGCAGATGGTACGATCAAAGTCGAGGAATATGTGATCCAGGAATTGATCCCCAAGGGCGGATCTCAATACGGCAGCTATGTCATGATGGACAAGAATCATAAGGCGCAGTATATCATGTCCGTAGAGGCTTGCCGGTGGTTTCCCATTGATGGTGGCCCGGGCTGTTATATCCGTACTATCAATCGGGAGAGCATGACGGATTGTGCAAGAAAGCTTATGGAAAAGCTGGAATGGACGAATTTCGGTCATGTGGGTTATATTATGGACCCCAGAGACAACACACCTAAGGTCATGGAGATCAATGGACGCATCCCTGCGGGAATTAAAATTTGCGAGCTGGCAGGTATGGAACCGGTGAAGAATATGCTGGATCTGGCCTACGGGAAGGAATTGATCCCGGTTCGCAAAACAGTTCCGGAACATATGGCTTTGAGATATTTCCATACGGATCTTTTGTGGTTTTTGAAAAATCCGGACCGATTTAAGGCTAAGCCGTCATGGTTCAATTGTGCAAAACAGCATGATTATATTTTCTCCTGGGCGGACCCGATCCCGTTTTTCAGCTATGCGATTGAGCATGTGTTGTCTTACAAAAAGGATATGGCAAAAAGAAAACATTAAATTGGCATCTTGGCGAGTAAACGATAGGAAGTGGAGAATATGAACGATTTGGTTTCCATTATCGTTCCTTCGTATAATTGCGCAAAATATTTGCCCGATACTATCAACAGTGTTTTGCAGCAGACTTATACGAATTGGGAATTATTGATCGTTGACGATTGCTCAACGGACAATTCTGAAGAGGTCATCAAGAGTTTTGACGATCCTCGGATCAAATATTTAAAAAATGAAAAGAACAGCGGTGCCGCAATATCCAGAAACTATGCCCTGCGTGAGGCAAAAGGCCGGTGGATTGCTTTCTTGGATAGCGATGATTTGTGGATGCCTGAAAAGCTGGAGCACCAGATCGCGTTTATGGAAGAGGGTGGCTACCATTTTTCCTGCACCAAGCGTGTAATGTGCCAGGAAGATGGCACGATTACCAATGTGTTTGCCACAAGTCCCAAACGTGTTACGAAATTCATGATGCGCAATTACTGCTGGATTGCATCGTATACCGTGATGTATGATGTGAATGTAATCGGTTTGATTCAGATTGCCGATCTGAAAAAGCGAAATGATTATGCCATGTGGCTGCGGGTTATCGAAAAAGCAGATTGCTATTACCTGGATGAGGTGCTGGCGATTCATAGAAAACGGCCGGGTTCTATTTCCAATGCGAAGTATACGGTTTTGATGAAACATTTGTATATTCTTTATCGAAAGGATCAACAGCTGAACCCGATTCATGCCGCATGGCGTACGGCTAGAAATGTGTTTTTTGGCGTGTTTAAGAAAGTGTTTTACCGGCAGGCACAATAAATCAAGCAAGGAGGGCATTGTGATGAAACCATATCGCTATGGTATCGTGGCGCATTTTGCGGAGGGAAAAGATGTTTACGGTGGACAGACTATTAAAACCCGCAATTTTGCCGATGCCCTGGAAGAATGTCTTGGTGAGGGAAGTGTCTATCGGGGCGACACAAGAGGATGGAAGAAAAAACCTCTTCGTCTGCTAAAGCAAATGCGATATGCTCTTGCCAACTGCGATCATGTGGTTATCTTGCCAGCGCATAGCGGCGTTTTGGTCATCCCCTGGTTGCTTATGTTGCTGCGTGGTGCAAGAAAGACTCCATTGTATTATGTGGTTATAGGCGGCTGGCTTCCCAAACTTGTGGAAAAGAAAAAAAGTTTGGCGCGCTGCTTAAAAAAATATTCCGGTATTTACGTGGAAACGAATACCATGAAAAATGCTTTGGAGAAGCTGCTTTTCCCAAATGTCTTTGTACTGCCTAATTTTAAGCGGATACAGGTGTTGCCGCAGGAACAGTTGGTATATGCTCAAGGCGCACCCTATAGGCTCTGTACCTTTTCCAGAGTTTTAAAGGAAAAGGGAATTGAAGATGCTGCCAACGCTGTAAAACAGGTGAATGCAAAATTGGGGAAAGTGATGTATTCATTGGATATTTATGGACGGGTAGATCCTAGCTACGAGGAGGCATTTGCCGCCGTCACCAAGGATTTTCCCGAATATATCCGGCATATGGGCGCAGCAGACGGCTCGAAGAGTACCGCGATCATTAAAGACTATTATGCGCTGCTGTTTCCAACCAAATATTATACTGAAGGAGTTCCCGGTACGATCATAGATGCGTATTGTTCCGGTGTTCCGGTGGTTTCGTCTAAGTGGGAGAGCTTTTCCGACATTGTGGATGATGGTCGTTCCGGTATTGGGTATGCATTTGGTGATGCAAATGCTTTGGAAAGGGTGCTGCTGGAGCTTGCAGAAGATCCTCAAAAACTTAATGATATGAAAGCATATTGCCTTCAAAAAGCAAAAGAATATACGCCGGAAGCGGTTATTAAGGGGTTTATCTATAACGAGGTATAGATATGGCTGTATCGTTGTATCAAATTAAAAAGTGGATAAGGAAATATATCCTTAAGACACAAACAGGCTTCCGTCAGGGTGTAGGCCAGATCTACAGCAAAGATGAGGTCAAGGGATATTATAATGATCTTAGGGAAAAGGTGCTGGAAGGACAAGCTCTTGCACCGGAAGAACTGCCCAGATCGCGTATGGACAGTGGTGAAACTTTTATTTTTTCCATCGGTGTCATGCAGTACGGTCTTGCTTGTTATGATCTGTATCTTATGAATGATGATGAAAAAATGAAGCAGAAGCTACTGGTGTGTGCGGATTGGGCCGTGGAAAACCAAAAGGAAAATGGCGCGTGGGAGACCTTTGGCCATATCTATCCCGAGCATTCCTATTCTGCGATGGCGCAAGGCGAGGGTGTATCCATGCTTTTGCGGGCATATATTGCCAGCGGCGAGCGGAAATATTTGGAGAGCGCAAAAAGAGCAGTTTTCTTTATGCTCGTCCCCAAGCAAGAGGGCGGAGTTTGCCATTGCACGGAAACAGATTTGGTTTTCTATGAGTATACTGAGCGTCCGGCTGTTCTGAATGGATGGATCTTTGCTTTGTGGGGCCTATTTGATTATGCAAAGGTTACGGGCGACTCGGTTATCCAGGCAGCCTATGAAAAAACAGTGGATACACTGGAACGTTACATACCCCATTATGATTTGGGGTATTGGACCAGATACGATTATTCGGATAGAATTGCATCTCCCCAGTATCATAAGCTTCATATTGATCAATTTGTGACCATGTATGATTTGACAGGCAGGGAGATCTTTAAACAGTATCAGGAGAAATTTGAAAAATACCGGGACAGCCGCTGGTGCAGAAATAAAGCCTTTTTTATTAAGGCAGCGCAGAAATTAAGGGGTAAGTAAACTATGAAGAAGATCGTTTGCTATATAGATATGCTTGGCCGTGGCGGTGCACAGAGAGTCATGAGCAATCTGGTCAGGTACTTTCACGAAAAAGGCTATGAGGTCATATTGGTAAATGATTTTATTCGCGATGAGGCTCTGCCGCATTATGAAGTTCCGGCAGAGGTCAAGCGGGAATATTTGCGCCGGGCAAGAACGGGACTGCCTGTTGTGAAGCATATCCAGAGAGCCTGCAGGTTGGTTAAAGTTATTAGGAAGCATAATCCGGATATTGTTCTGTCGTTCTTAGGAAGGCCTAATACTATCGCACTTTTGGCGGGACGGTTGGTGAAAACACCAATCGTAGTTTCTGTGAGAAATGATCCCAATAGAGAATATGGCGCAGGCGCTGCGAAAAAGTGGTTTGCCAATTTGCTTTTCCGCAGGGCCAATGGCGTTGTATTTCAGACAGAGGATGCGGCAAAGTATTTCAGTGAGAAGATCAGATCCCGTTCGAGGATTATTCTTAATCCTGTAGACCGGTCTATGTATTCTGATGCGGATATATATGAGCGGCGGGATATTATTACTTTAGGTCGTATGGAACCGCAAAAAAACCATAAGATGCTTATTGATGCATTTCATAAGATCGCGGATCAATATCCCGGTGAAAATTTGTACATTTATGGTGGCGGCCCGCTTATGGGGCAGACGGAAACCTATGTTGCTCAAAAGGGACTTCAGGATAGAGTGCTTCTTCCGGGCAATATTGCGAATGTGAAGCAGGCGCTTTGTAATGCAAAGCTGTTTGTGCTTTCTTCTGATTATGAGGGTCTTCCGAATGCTCTGATGGAGGCAATGGCTACAGCGACCCCCGCTATTTCTACGGATTGTCCTTGTGGCGGCCCCAGAACCCTCATTCAAAGCGAAATGCAAGGCTTACTTGTTCCGGTGGGAGATACAGATACTCTTGCCAGAGCAATGGATGAGCTGCTTGCGGACGATGGGCGCAGAGAGCTCATGGGAGCAGAAGCCAGGAAACGGGCGGATGCGTTCTGCGACAGCGTCATATATGAGCAATGGGAAACCTATTTCCTTGAGATCCTTAGAAAATAACCCTTAATGATTCGAGGTATCACATGATTTTGAACCAACAACGTCCGGCAGTCAAAGGCTTCGTATTTGCGGCATTACTGCTGATGTACACAATAGCGTACAATCTGCGGTGGCGCGGCACGCAGGCACTTTGGTTTGCAAGTGTGTTTCTTGCCGGTGTCTCCTTAATATTTTTGGTTATCACCAAACGTAAATGGATGTTCCGGATGAATTTTATGTCCGGCTGGATGTTGGTGGTGTACGCGTTTTTTCTCCTTTCCTTGATGTGGGCACCCAATAAGACCTTTCCGAACTCCATGAAATCGCTGATTATTATTTTCGGCATCACCATGTTGTTGCTTGCGGTGATAGATACCATGGAAGATGTAAAACGATTGGTGCTTATTAATTATTTGGCCATATTGTTTTGCGCGTTGTATCTTATTGCAACCGTTGATCTTTCCTTGCTGGGAACGATACGCATCGGAGGCAAAGTGGAAGGCGCATGGAATGCAAATGATATTAGCGGAAAAATGTGTATTGGCATAGCCTTTTCGGCATATTTGCTAAAGTACGAAAAAGGGAAATTTAAAAAGGCACTCATAATTTTGACAATGCTTCTGTTTCTTTCCCTTGTTTTGTTTTGTGGTTCGCGAACGGGAATTTTGCTACTTCTGATGCTGTTCGTGTTTTACCTTTTTGTAAGTGCCCGTGGAATCAAAGTGATCAGAGCGGTGGTTGCTTCTGCTGTTTTTTTGGTTGCCGTTTATATTTTGATCATGAACTGGGAGCCCGCCTATAATGTGCTTGGTTCGCGAGTGGAGACTCTGCTGCAGGGACTTTCCGGGGGAAGTGGAGACGGCTCTTTTAATTGGCGGCGGTTAATGCTGGAAGCAGGATGGGAATATTTCCTGGAGCGGCCGTTGTTTGGTTGGGGCATAAGTAATTTTGCATATTTGTTTGGCGCAGAGTATGGCGCTGAAACCTTTTCGCATAATACTTTTATTGAGATATTGGTCAGCGGTGGCATTTTTGGTTTTCTGACTTATTATTCTATTTTCGCGTTTACGTTGGGTAGGCTTGCAAAATATGCGGTTCGGGAAAAAGAACCCTTGGCGATCACCCTGTTTGTTGTTAATTTGGCAAAGTTGGTCGTGCAATTTACAAGTATGGCATATTACGATATGGATACTTATGCGTTGCTGGTTTGTGGTGTTTTGTATATTTTAATGGCGAAAAAGGAGGAATTTATATATGAGCAAAATGCTGTCATATCTAAAGAATCCGCGGAAACTGATTTTCCGTCTGAAATATAAGAAGCTTACATCTGAATGGGGTAAAAAACTTTCTGATGAAGAATACCTTTCTCTGGTTTACAAACTGAAGTTTGGGAAAAAACTGGATTTGGTGGAACCCAAAACATTTAATGAAAAGATCCAGTGGTTGAAGTTGTATGACCGCAAGCCTGTTTATACTACCATGGTGGATAAGTATGAGGCTAAAAAATATGTATCAGAGATCATTGGTGAGCAATATATTATCCCAAGTCTTGGCGTGTGGGATAAGTTTGAGGATATTGATTTTGATACCCTGCCTGAGCAGTTTGTTTTGAAAACCACTCATGATAGTGGCGGTATTGTAATCTGTAAAGATAAAAAGACATTTGATAAGCAAAGAGCAAAGAAAAAAATCGAATGGTCTTTAAACCGTGAATATTATTATCTTTGGCGGGAGTGGCCGTATAAAAATGTGAAGCCGAGAATTCTTGCTGAGGCATATATGGAAGATACGCAAACCTCTGAACTTCGTGATTATAAGTTTTTCTGTTTTGATGGAGAGGTTAAGGCATTATTTATTGCAACAGAGCGGCAAAAAGACGGGGAAGAAGTCAAGTTTGACTTTTTCGATATGGATTTTAATCATCTTAAGCTGCGTCAGGGGCACCCGAATGCGGCTGTTTGCCCGGAAAAACCGGAAAAATTTGACGAAATGCGCTGTCTGGCCGGGAAACTGTCTAAGGGTATTCCTCATGTGCGGGTGGACTTTTATGAGGTCAATGGAAAGGTTTATTTTGGAGAGCTTACATTCTCGCATTTTACCGGATTAGTGCCTTTTGAACCGGAAGAGTGGGACTATACATTTGGCAGTTGGATTCAGTTGCCTGAGAAATCGTAAACACTGAGGATATGCAATGAAGGAATCAATCAAGTTCAGCATCGTTGTTCCTGTGTTCAATTCGGAAAAGTATTTAGATGAATGTATACGATCTGTTTTGAACCAAACATACAAAAATTTTGAGCTTATTTTGGTTAATGACGGGTCTGAAGATAACAGTGCGCAGATCTGTGACAGGTATGCACAAGAGTATGCCTTTGTAAAAGCATTTCACAAAAGCAACGAAGGCCAGATCGCAGCAAGGTGTTACGGACTCAGACAGGCGAAGGGCGATTATGTTGTTTTCCTGGATTCTGACGATATGCTGGAGCAGAAAGCATTACAGGTTTTGTGTGAAAATGTTGTAAACCATGATGCGGATTGTGTGGTATATGATTGGGTAAGGTTCTGCGGTGCGGAGTTTTTGGATTCTCCGCAAGAGATTACCACTCAAGTTTGTGAAAGCAAGCGGGATATTTTCAAAAAGATTTTAAGTAATAATAAGTACAATTCCCTGTGTATTAAGTGTATAAAGCGAGGAGCCTTCGAGGAAATAGATTATTCTCGGTATTTTTACATACGACATGGAGAGGACCTGCTTCAATCTATCGATGTTCTAGGGAATTGTAATAAAGTGGTATTCATTCCGGAAGCGCTATATAAATATCGTGTAAATATGCAGAGCGTTTCTCATTCGATCACGCATGAGAAGTTTGCTGTTGATTTTACAGTCCGGGAACGGGTGGCTGCATATCTAAATGAACAGAAGATATTTAATGATGACGATTGGCGTGCATATCGAACTTACTGTATAAGTTTGCTAATGAGTACGGTTTTGCGTGTAGCAAAATTTGATATTGCAAAAGAAAGAAAAATCAAATTATTTGATGAGATCAAAAGTCAAAGTTATTATAAAAACTTTATAGAAAAAGGCAGTTTTCAGAGAAAACGATTGGGCGTTAAGGCATTGCTGTTTGAGTTGTTTAGAACTGGGTATTACAGAATTCTTTTGCTGTGTGTCGGCTTTATGAACAAGGCCTAAAAGGGTGTTAAGATGAGACGGAAAAGAGTGTTTCTAAAAGCTTATATCTGCAATAATTTAGGTGATGATTTATTTGTGAAGAGTATTGCGCTTCGCTATCCGGATGTGGACTTTTATTTGCAATGCTCAAATAAATATACTAAGGCATTTGCTGAGCATAAGAATATTAAAATTATGTCCAAACCCCTTTTGTGGATGGATCGGGCTGCTAAAAAAATTTCAGGAAGGCCGATGATCCGCCACCTTATGATGAAAAAAGCAGATGCGTTTGTTCACATTGGTGGTTCGGTATTCATTGAACCGGAGGGGTTTCAGAAGGCTCAATGGTCTCGACCCAATAAAAATTTCTTTACAATAGGTGCTAATTTTGGTCCTTACCGGTCAGAGGGGTTTGTTGACTATACCCGTGAGAGGATACAAAAGATGCGGGATATTTGTTTTCGGGACAAGTACTCTTATGCCTTCTTTAAGGAATTAGGCAACGTCAGAGTAGCGCCGGATGTTTTGTTCGGTTACCCTATGTATCCTCAAAGCGATAACGGAAATGGTGTGGGGATCAGCGTGATTCGGTTAGATTTGCGACCGAATTTGCAAGAGAAAGCCGCTATGTATTATGACGCCATAGCAAAGGTGGTTTCCCAGTGTCAGGAACGGGGAATCCCGGTCAAGCTATTTGGTTTTTGTGCAAAAGAAGGCGATGACAAGGCGATTGCAAATGTTTTGGAAAGATTGCAGGATAAAAAGGTGGATACATACCTTTATGATGGTGATATAGAGGCTTTTCTGGCGGCATTTCATTCCTGCGATCATATCATAGCAACGCGGTTTCATGCCATGGTTATCGGCTGGCGGTTAGGTAAAAGAGTGTTTCCCATTATTTACAGCAACAAACAAACCCATGTTATTGAAGATGTAGGCTTTAAGGGAAAAATGTGGGATTTAACGGCTGCGCAGGATTATGATGGCGAAGCATTATTGCGCGACTGCATGGGGAATGATCAGCTGGAAGATATTGATTGTTTGGCTCGTGAGAGCCTGCGGCAGTTTTTGAAATTGGACGAGTTTATTGAATGCACATAAGGTGGTGCGAAATATATCGATGCGTAAAAACAAGGGTAATTATATCAGCTTAATATTAATGATCGTAATATCCTTGGTCTCTCAAGTGCTGACACTGATGAAATCATCTGTTGTGGCAGGCACATTTGGAACCGGAGCCGATATTGATGCCTATAATTTGGCCAATAGTATCGTTTCTTTTGTTTTTGGTTTTGTGGCCGCAGGCATATCTACGGTGATTATTCCGGAGTATGCCAACAAGAGGGACCGGCGAGTTGTCAATACTTTCATCACCATCGTGTATGGAAGTTTGGCGGTGATCGTTGTAGCTATGTTGGCGCTTCGGTATCAGATAGCCGGCGCTTTTAGCAATAGGACAGAAATGTTCTCTAATATTGTGGCAAATGCAATGGTGGTATTGCTGTTGTCCCAATATTTAAATTCGATCTTAAATATTACAGTTGCGTATTTTCAATGCGAAGGAAAATACAATATCCCCAAAATTATTAATCTTTTTGCCCAATTGGCAATCATTGCATGTTTGATATTCCTGAAAGATATAAACATCATGGAATATGCAGCGATCTTGGCTGCAGGTGTTGTGGTTAATTTTTTATTTGATGCAATTATTGCAGTAAAAAATGGGTGGCGTTTTTCGCCGACTCTGCTGTTCAACACTGAAACAAAGACAATTATTACAAAATTTATTCCTATTGTTTTTAGTACTGGAGCGTATAGACTGTCCTTAATGGTGGATTCTACCATTTCTGCTATGTTGGAAGAAGGCATGATCACCATTCTGGGTTATTCTTCTCACATATCTACTATGGTTAATTCTATTCTGGTGGGTAATTTGCTGATCTATATATATCCGAAGATCACCAAAACCATATCAGAGCCCGGGGCGCAGAATACTTTTTGGAAGCAATCTGCGGTATTCCATGCCATCGTTTGTATGGTAATTACCGGTTTCGTGACAGTTGGTCATGAAGGAGTCGACCTGCTGTTTCGACATGGAAAATTCTCAGCGGAAGCTAGTCAAATGGTATATATTGGCGCAGCAATATATATTTTGGGGCAGCAAACTTCCATACTGCGTGATTTAATGTACAGATATTTTTATGCGGTGGGCGATACGAAAACGCCAGCTGCAAACAGTGTGCTTGTCAGCGCGCTGAATATCGTGATCAGTATCGTTTTGGTAAAGTGTATAGGCTATTACGGAATCATTTTAGGAACGATTTTAGCTTCGCTGTTCTCGCTGGTGAATATTTTTATTCGCTTTGGCAAGAAAATAAAATTTACGGAAAAAATTTGGTCAATTCTTAAAAGATATTTTGTTAATCTTGGGATTACGGCGGTCACAATTCTCCTTGTGCTGCTTACGAAAATGCTGATTCCTATTCAGCAGGACCTGGTTTCTATTGCGGTGTTTGGAATAGAAACGGTTTTGATTTATTTGGGTTTGACTTTTATGGTTAACAGAGAAGTCCTTGTGACTTTGAAGAAGATTTGATAGGCTGGCGTGCCGTAGTGTTAATGAACAGAGCTGGTTTTATTAAATGAAGTGAGGAACATGCAATGAAATGCTTGATTTTGGCCGCGGGATATGCCACCCGGCTGTATCCTTTAACTGAAAATTTCCCCAAGCCTTTGCTGAAGGTTGGGGAGAAGACCATTTTGGACTGGCTGTTGGATGACATTGCTGCGGGCGGTTTTGTGGATGAATATGTGGTGATCTCTAACCATAAGTTCGCCCATCATTTTGCCCGTTGGGCGGAAACCAAGCCCTATCCTATCACTGTTGTGGATGACGGCACGGATAGCAACGAGACGCGTCTGGGCGCGGTAAAGGATGTTCAGTTTGCCATAGATAAGCTGGGGCTGGATTCGGACATGCTGGTGATTGCCGGTGATAATGTGCTGGATTTCAGTTTAAATCAGTTTATCCGTTACGCATTAGAGAAAAAGACTTCCTGCATCATGCGTTATTATGAGCCGGATATGCAGAAACTGAAAAAGTGCGGTGTTGTGCGCTTCGATGATGAAGATTTGGTTCAGGAGATGACGGAAAAATCTCCAGAGCCTGCTACGAATTGGTGCTGTCCTCCTTTTTATTACTATACAAAGCAGGACAGCCACAGGATTTCCGCCGGTATTGCCTCAGGCTGTGGGACGGATGCGCCGGGCAGCTACATTGCGTGGTTGTGTACGGTGACCGGTGTACATGCTATGGAGATGCCGGGCAAGCGTTATGATATTGGCAATTTGGAAAGTTATGCTCAGGTACAGCAAGATTACAGAGGTATTACAAAATGAGAATGCAAAATGTGACCTTGGAAAATAAAATAGTGCTGGTCACCGGCGCTGCCGGATTTATTGGTGCAAACCTGGTGATGGAACTGCTGCGTACTACTAAGAATATTCACATTGTAGGTCTTGATAATTGTAATGATTATTACGATGTATCCTTAAAAGAGTACCGGCTGGAAGAGATCAACCGCCTGGCGCAGAATTGCCCCGGAAGTCACTGGGAGTTCGTCCGGGGGGATATTGCAGATCAGACGCTGGTTAATAAGGTGTTCCAAGACTATGCACCTGCGGTGGTGGTGAATCTGGCTGCACAGGCCGGAGTGCGGTATTCGATCAGTCATCCGGATGTGTACATTCAAGCGAATATCATTGGCTTTTACAATATTTTGGAGGCTTGCCGGCATTACCCGGTGGAGCATTTGGTGTATGCTTCTTCTTCCTCGGTATACGGCTCTAATAAAAAGATTCCTTACTCTACGGAAGATAAGGTAGACAACCCGGTGTCTTTGTATGCCGCCACCAAGAAGTCTAATGAGCTTTTGGCGCATGCCTATTCGAAATTGTACAATATTCCCACTACCGGCCTGCGCTTTTTCACGGTTTACGGGCCGGCAGGCCGGCCGGATATGGCGTATTTTGGTTTTACAAATAAGCTTTGTGAGGGTAAAACCATTGAGATCTTTAATTACGGCAACTGCAAACGGGATTTCACATATGTGGATGATATTGTAGAGGGCGTAAAGCGGGTCATGGTTCGCGCACCGGAGAAATGCGAGGGCGAGGACGGATTGCCTGTTCCGCCTTATGCAATTTACAATATTGGAAATTCCAATCCGGAGAATCTCCTGGATTTCGTACAGATCCTTTCCGAGGAGCTCGTAAACGCGGGTGTATTGCCGCAGGATTACGATTTTGAGGCGCATAAGAAATTGGTGCCCATGCAGGCGGGCGATGTGCCGGTGACTTTTGCGGACACACAGGCGCTGGAAGAAGATACCGGATTCAAGCCCAGCACACCTCTGCGTGAAGGCTTGCGCAAGTTTGCCCAGTGGTATCGGGAGTTTTATCAGAATTCATAACATTTTTAAGATGGGCAGCAACAGGCTGCAAGACAGGAAGGAGTGCATATATAAATGAAGATAGCAGTAGCAGGAACAGGATATGTGGGTCTTTCCATGGCAGTTCTGCTTGCGCAGAACAACGACGTTACAGCGGTGGACATCGTGCCTGAAAAGGTGGAGATGATCAACGCAAGAAAGTCGCCCATTGCCGATCAGGAAATTGAAGATTTTTTTGCCAAAAAGAAACTGAATCTGAAAGCTACGACAGACAGCGTTGCGGCATATAAGGATGCCGAGTTTGTCATTATTTCTACACCTACAAATTATGACCCAGGCAAGAACTATTTTGATACTTCCTCTGTTGAATCTGTGATTGCCCAGGTAAATGCAGTGAATCCGGACGCCATCATGGTGGTAAAATCCACGGTGCCGGTGGGATTCACAGAGAAAGTTTGCCGGGAGCAGGAATGTGAAAATGTTTTGTTCAGCCCTGAATTTTTGCGGGAGGGGCGGGCGCTTTATGACAATCTTTACCCCAGCCGCATTATTGTTGGTGCGCCGGCAAACAATGAACGACTGAAAAAGGCGGCAGAGACCTTTGCCGCGTTGCTTCAGGAAGGCGCAATCAAAGAGAATATTGAAGTGCGCTATATGAATCCTACTGAGGCAGAAGCGGTTAAGTTGTTTGCCAATACCTATCTTGCATTAAGAGTCAGCTTTTTTAACGAGCTGGATACATATGCGGCTGTGCGTGGACTGGATACCAAATCTATTATTGAGGGCGTTGGCCTTGATCCCCGAATCGGCGGCCATTATAATAACCCTTCTTTTGGCTATGGTGGCTATTGCTTGCCGAAAGATACCAAACAGCTTCTTGCCAATTATAATGATGTTCCCCAGAACATCATCTCGGCTATTGTTGCGGCAAACGGCACACGAAAGGACTTCATTGCAGATCAGATCATTGCAAAGCATCCCAAAATCGTCGGTGTCTATCGGCTTACCATGAAGGCAGGGTCGGATAATTTCCGCCAATCCTCCATTCAGGGCGTTATGAAGCGCATCAAAGCCAAGGGAATTGAAGTGGTGGTCTATGAACCGGCTTTGCAGGAGGAGGATTTCTTCAACAGCCGTGTGGTGCGGGATCTGGAGGAGTTTAAGCGGATCTCCGACGTAATCCTGGCCAACAGATACCATGAAGATATAGCCGATGTGTTGGACAAGGTGTTTACCAGAGACTTGTATTTTAGAGATTGATGAGGGAAAAGCATGACCGCATACGAAGTATTTGAGCGCACATATAAAAAAGCGCCCCAATATACCGGCTTCACGCCTTATCGCATTTGTCCCATTGGTGCGCATTCTGATCATCAGTTGGGCAAGATCACTGGGTTTGCTATCAACAAGGGTATCCGTATTGCCTATGGCCCGAAAATGAACGGCATTATCGAGATTCAATCTCTTCAGTTTGATAAGCGGGCCCAGTGGCATGTGACATCCACCCCGGAAAAGGCACAGGGGGATTGGGCGGATCATTTGCGGGGTGCAACGGTTGCGCTTCACTCAAGGTACAATTTGCATACAGGCCTTTGCGCTGTGATCGATGGGGAATTGCCTATTGGTGGCCTGTCCTCCTCGGCGGCAGTCATTATCACATTCTTGACGGCCCTTTGCAAGATCAACGGTATTTCGCTGACACCCCGGGAGATGATTTTGATCTCCAAGGAAGCAGAAAATCAATATGTGGGTGTTGCCTGTGGCAAACTGGACCAGTCTTGTGAGATATATTCCAGGAAAGATTATCTGCTGTACTTAGATACTTGGGACGATAGCTATGAACTGATCCCTACAAATCCCGCTATGAAGCCTTATGAGATCGCTATTTTCTTCTCCGGTATAGAGCGTACTCTGGCGGGATCTAAGTTTAATATGCGCGTGGACGAGTGTCGTAGTGCGGCGTATGCGCTGAAAGCATATGCAGGTATGGAGTATGGCAAATTTGAGCAGACCTACCTGCGGGAAGTCCCCCGGGAGGTTTATGATACATACAAGCATTTGCTTCCGGAAAACTGGCGCAAACGGGCGGAACATTGGTATACGGAGTATGATCGGGTTAATGCCGGTGCAGAGGCTTGGAGAAACGGAGATATTGAAACCTTTGGAAAGCTGTGTTTCGCCTCCGGCGCCAGTTCCATTGATAATTGGCAAACCGGCTCTCCGGAATTGGTGGCTCTTTATGAGATCATGAAAAACACCGACGGTATTTACGGCGGCAGATTTTCCGGTGCCGGTTTTAAGGGCTGCTGCATGGCACTCATCGACCCTGCGTACCGGGAAAGCATTGCGCAAGAAGTGACCCAGCAGTACTTAAAGCAATTCCCACTTTTGGAGGGGAAATACTCCTGCCATTTTTGCGAAAGCGCAGACGGCGTAACATTAGAATAAGGATAGAAAGAATACGAGGGATCTTCTTATGGAAGATCCCTCGTTTTTTCTTAAGCATAAGGACGAGCTGTGACGAATACGGTAAAAACGGAGGTGGTTGAGATGTTGGCGGCAGCCTGGCTGATGTTAAGCAGCCTGCTGTATTCACTTCAGCTGCAAACCGGGAATTTTCCCCGCCCACTTACCGCGCAGGAGGAGCAGTATTACCTTCAGCGGTGTGCCCAAGGAGACCTTGAGGCAAGGAATATTCTCATTGAGCGAAATCTGCGTCTTGTGGCGCATATTATCAAGAAGTATTATACACAAGGCTCCGACCAGGAGGATTTGATCTCTATCGGTACCATAGGCCTAATCAAGGGGATTTCTACTTTCGATGCTTCAAAGGGTGCAAGGCTTGCTACCTATGCGGCTCGTTGCGTAGAAAATG
>JAZSFE010000042.1:0-5135 GCA_045532105.1 Faecousia sp. | reverse complement strand
CCAAGTGCATCCAGTGCAACAACTGTGCTTATGTCTGCCCCCACGCCACCATCCGTCCCTACGCTCTGACTGCTGAAGAGGCTGCCGCTGTTCCCGCTGGCACCCGTCTGGTTGATGTCAAGGCCGGCAAGGGCAAGGGCGTTTACAAGTACACCATGGGCGTTTCTCCCCTGGACTGCATGGGCTGCGGCGTCTGTGTCGGCGTCTGCCCCACCAAGGCTATCACCATGGTTCCCCAGGAGCAGGAACTGGGCGAGCAGGAAGTGTTCAACTACATGGTTTCCAAGGTCTCCGAGAAGAAGGACATGCAGGACAACACCGTCAAGGGCTCTCAGTTCCGCAAGCCCCTGCTGGAGTTCTCCGGCTCCTGCGCTGGCTGTGCTGAAACTTCCTACGCACGTCTGGTAACCCAGCTGTTCGGCGATCGGATGTACATCTCCAACGCCACCGGCTGTTCCTCCATCTGGGGCGGCCCCGCTGCTACCTCTCCCTACTGCACCAACAAGGACGGCCACGGCCCCGCTTGGTCCAACTCCCTGTTCGAGGACAATGCCGAGCACGGTCTGGGTATGTGGACCGCTCAGGCTGTTATCCGTGAGTCTCTGAAGAACATGGTCGTTTCCGTTATGGAAAGCACCGTGTCCGAGGAGCGCAAGGCTGCCTGCCAGGCTTGGCTGGACACCTTCAACGACGGCGAAGCCAATAAGGCTGCCACCGCCGCCCTGGTTGCAAACCTGGAAGCTAAGGTTTGCTGCGACACCGTGGCCGATATCCTGAGCAAGAAGGAATACCTGAGCAAGAAGTCAGTGTGGATCTTCGGCGGCGACGGTTGGGCATACGACATCGGCTTCGGCGGTGTTGACCATGTTCTGGCCTCCAACAAGGACGTCAACATCTTTGTCTTTGACACCGAGGTTTACTCCAACACCGGTGGCCAGGCTTCCAAGGCTTCCAACATCGGTCAGGTCGCTCAGTTCGCTGCCTCCGGTAAGGAGACCAAGAAGAAGTCCCTGGCCGAGATTGCAATGAGCTACGGCTATGTTTACGTTGCTCAGATCGCCATGGGCGCCAACCAGGCTCAGACCATCAAGGCCATCTGCGAAGCAGAAGCCTACAACGGTCCTTCCCTCATCATCGGCTACGCTCCCTGTGAGATGCACTCCATTAAGGGCGGCATGACCAACTGCCAAGTCGAGATGAAGAAGGCTGTGGAATGCGGCTACTGGAACCTGTTCCGTTTTGATCCCTCCAAGGAGACCGGCAAGTTCACTCTGGACTCCAAGGCTCCCAAGGATGGCTATCAGGAATTCCTGATGCACGAAGCCCGTTACAGCCGTCTGACCCGTGAGTTCCCCGAGCGTGCAACCGAGCTGTTCGCAAGAAACGAAGCTGCCGCTAAGGAGCGTTACGAGCACCTGCTGAAGCTGGTTGAGATGTACAAGGACTAATCCCTCATAACCAACCCGCCCCTGCTAACACAGGGGCGGCCTTTTTAAGGAGATGCTATGTTCTGCACTGTAACTGACATTCGCGGAGATTACGCATACATTAAATATGACGATTCCGGCGTGATCTCCGAAGTGGCCTTAGCCTTATTGCCCTTTGGCATCGACATAGGCGACCGGCTGAAGTTCGAGGATTACGAATTTACGCTTATATAACAAAAACCCCTGGGGAAACCCAGGGGTTCTTAATTCATTGTTCTTCTTTTTGTTCTTCTTGCTGTTCCTGCTCTTTTTTCTCTTGCGCCTTGCGCTGCTTGCGCTTCAGTTCCCGACGATCGATCTGTTTCTGCTTAAAGCCGGAACGAAGCTGCGGCGGATGGTCCTGCAATTTAAACTTCGGTATTTTCTTAGCTGCCAAACGCTTTTCGGTAAACTCTCTAAGGAGCGTATATACCACAGATGCCAGAGGGATCATCAACAACATACCGCCAACACCCAAAAGATCGCCACCCACAGCAACTGCCACCAATACCCACATTCCCGGCAAGCCGATAGAACTGCCCACCACTCTGGGGTAGATCATATTACCCTCAATCTGCTGCAGGACCAAGAACATAATAATAAACCAGAATGCCATAACCGGATTGTCCACCAGAATGAAAAACGCACCAATTGCACAGCCCACAAATGCACCCACAATGGGCACCAACGCCGTCACAGCGATGATCACGCTGACCAGAGGCATATACGGCATCCGGAAAATAGACATGGAAATGGCGAACATCACGCCCAGAATCAATGCCTCAAGACACTGTCCGGAAATGAAGTTGGAAAATGCAGAATTGGTCATCCGCAGGATACGAACAGTCTCATCGCTTGCCTTTTCAGGAAGCGCGGAGTACAAAAGCCGCCGGCCCTGCCGTGCAAGAATTTCCTTTCTCGCTAGACAGTAAATCGCAAATACAGTACTGAGCACTGCATGGAAAACGCCGGTGGAAAGAGAAACCACAGCACCCAAAACAGCATCTGCAATGGATGTAAAGCCGTTGGTCACCATGCTCACCGCATCCTGCACCACGCTGGACCAGTTGATGGTGCTGAAATCCGTATTCTCCATCAGCCATTCCAGCACTTCCGGATTATTCTCCAGGAAAACTGTCACAGCCTTCACCACCCGATCCAAGAAACCGGGGAGCTGAGCAACCAGTGTCTCCACAGTCGTAACGATCTGAGGGATCAGCAGGTATACAACACCTGTCAATACCAGAATAACAGCGATAATTGTCAAAAGAATAGACAAAACTCTGCGCAATGTAAAATTCTTGATCTTGCGCAGCAACCGCTCAATGGCGCGCATGGGCACATTCAGAACAAAGGCCACTGCTGCACCTGAAACAAAAGGCAATAGCACGCCCCAAATCGTGGATAGGAAAGCTGTTACCCGGCTTGTTTCATGAAGAAGCCAATAAATGACAATACACCCAATAACGCCGAGGAAAACGGATCTAAGGGTCTTCTTGTTGATTTCCAATATCTATCCCTCCTGTCTTGCCTTTATTATAAGGAAATTTTCGCAAAAATCCAATAAAGTTTTCGTAAATTATTTCAGCACATCTGAAAGTGCCGCGCACAGCGCGTCCACATTTTCTTCCGTGGTCGCCCAGCTTGTGCAGAAGCGAACTGCCCGATGGGTATCATCCACCCGTTCCTGCTCGCTGAATGTAAAATTCTCGCCCAGCTTATCCAATGCTACATCGGGCAAAACAGGGAATATCTGATTGGTCGTTCCGGGCACCAAATAACGGCATCCAAATTTATCCAGGGTTTCCCGGATCTTATCAGCCAAACGGTCAGCCCGCTCCGCAATCTTAAAATAACGGTCATCCTCAAACAATGCATTAAACTGCATACCCAGAAGCCAGCCCTTGGCCAACATACCGCCATGCTGCTTAATGAGATAACGGAAATCTTCATTGATATTCGCGTTACGGATTACCACAGCCTCGCCAAACAACGCGCCCACTTTTGTGCCGCCAATATAAAACACATCACAAAGCCGCGCAAGGTCAGAAAGCGTTACATCATTCCCCCGTGCCCGCAGACCATAGCCAAGGCGCGCGCCATCCAAAAACAGATAAAGTCCGTACTGCCTGCACATTTCAGACAGTTTCTCCAACTCCTGCAAAGTATAGATCGTACCAAGCTCCGTAGGATTGGAAATATACACCACCTTCGGCTGGACCATATGCTCTGCGCTGCCGGAATTGCGTTGTTCCAGCACCACCTGCTCTACCTGGTCTGCAGTGATCTTGCCGTCTAAGGAAGGCACAGCCAACACCTTATGTCCCGTAGCTTCCACAGCGCCTGTTTCATGAACATGAATATGTCCGCTGGCAGCGCTGATAACACCCTGGTGCGGGCGCAATGCTGCGTCGATCACAGTAAGGTTTGTCTGTGTTCCGCCAACCAAAAAATGTACGTTCAGCTTATCATCCTTGCAAGCTTTGCGGATCTTGTCCGCCGCCTGACGGCAGATCTCATCCTCGCCATAGCCAGTCGTCTGCACAAGATTATGCTCCTGCAGGGCTTTCAGGATGCTCTCGTGACAACCCTCACAATAGTCATTATGAAACAAAACCATGGTCTGCGCCTCCTATTCTCTGCTACCCATTTTAGCCCCTTTCCGCCCCTGTGTCAAGGATGCATATTTCCAAAGAAAGGCGCATAGGTTTTTCATGGTAGCACACAGCATCGGAGGGGAGATTATGTCAGATACCATCGAAGAACGCGCCTGCGAACTGGCTGTGTACATGATTGAAACCGGAGCAACTGTCCGTGCAGCGGCCCGGCACTTTGGAATCTCAAAATCCACCGTACATAAGGATCTGCAGCAACGACTACCACGCTGCAATCGACTTCTTTACGATGAGGTAAGGAAGGTTCTGGATACCAACAAACAACAGCGGCACATACGCGGTGGCATGGCTACCCGACAAAAATACAAAGGATCATAGGTAAGCAGGGCGTATATTACGCCCTGCTGTTTTTTATAGGTCATCAGCATCCTGCACAGGCTTCTCCATTTTGTCCACAGGAACACCGGTGTAGCTGCCCTGAGGATCGAAGCAATCCTCGGTGCGCTCCTTTTGAAAAATTTTCCTCCAGCCATGTTTCACATTCTCGTCCTCCTCGTTGCTTTTTCGGTGTATATATGGTATACTGTGCGAAAAGGAGAGATTCTATGTTTGAGATCACCTTAATCACTGTAGGAAAATTAAAGGAAAAATTTTATCTTAACGCAGCAGAGGAATATGCCAAGCGGCTGAAAGGATATTGTCGTTTTCAGCTTTTGGAACTTCCTGAGTACCGTCTCCCGGAAGATCCCTCTGCCGCTGAGATTCAGACCGGCCTTGATAAAGAGGCGGATCTCATTCTGTCCAAGATCCCCAAAGGCGCTTGGTTCTGCATCTTCACTCCTGAAGGCAAAACACTTTCCAGCGAAGCCTTTGCGCAAAAGCTGAACGAAGTAAAACTCTGTGGAAAAAGCAGCGCCTGCTTTTTGATCGGCTCTTCCTTTGGCATCAGTAAACAAATCAAGGAGAAAGCAGATTTTCAACTCTCCATGGGACCCATGACTTTCCCCCATCATCTGGCGCGAATTATGGTGCTGGAGCAGCTTTACCGGGCAGA
>JAZSFE010000045.1:0-6211 GCA_045532105.1 Faecousia sp. | reverse complement strand
GCTTGTGCTTGGGGTTTTCGCAAATTACCATAACGCGACCCTTGCGCTTGATGATCTTACACTTTTCGCACATGGGCTTAACGGACGGTCTTACTTTCATACTGTTTAACCTCCATATGAGAAATTCAATTCTCGTGTGATTACTTACTTCTCCAGGTGATCCGGCCTTGGGTCAGATCATAGGGAGACATTTGAACGGTTACCTTGTCACCGGGCAAGATCTTGATGAAATTCATTCTAAGCTTGCCGGAAATGTGTGCCAGAATGGTGTGACCGTTGCCAATGTCAACAGTGAACATTGCATTCGGCAATGCATCGGTTACGATGCCCTCAATTTCGATTACGTCGTCTTTTGCCAAGTTGTTAACCTCCCAGGTTGTTCGCTTGCATATCCTGACTTAAGTAAGCCAGGTCTCTTCGTAATTCGCTGTTAAGCACCTTGTCGCCCAGCCTAAGCTTTTCGGCGACTCTGGTCTCAGAGCGAAGGACCTTTCTTATGTGCCTGCGCTTTTTGCGCTTAGGCTTTTCCAGGGTACGGTCCTTTCCATTTACCAGGAACAAATAAACCGGGTCTGCATCGATCACATAGAACAGTTTCCCTTTGTCCCGGCCGGCTGTGGATTCCACCACATCCGCAATGATAAAATCACATAATCGTTCTGGGTCCATAATTCAAAGTCCTTCGGCGACGGTGAGTATTTCCGGCTCGCCGTCGGTGATGAGTACAGTATTTTCATAATGGGCCGAGAGCTTTCCGTCGGCTGTCACGGTGGTCCATCCATCCTTCAGCACCCGGACGTCATATACGCCCTGGTTGACCATAGGTTCAATGGCCAGCGTCATGCCGGGGAGCAATCTTGGTCCACGGGACGGAGCTCCGAAATTCGGCACCTCCGGTTCCTCATGCAGCTGTGCGCCTACGCCGTGACCTACGAAGGTTCGCACAACAGAATAACCGTTAGACTCCACATACGTCTGTATGGCGTGGGAGATATCGGACACTCTGTGTCCTCGGGTCGCGAAGCGGATGCCCTCAAAGAAGCTCTGCTTCGTAACATCAATCAGTTTCTTGGCTTCGGCGCTGATAGCACCGCAGGCAAAGGTTGCCGCGCAATCTCCATGGAATCCTTTATAATAAGCACCCACATCCACAGAAACAATGTCGCCCTCTTTCAGGGCATATCCACCGGGAATCCCGTGGATCACACAATTGTTTACCGAGATACATGTGCTGGCAGGAAAACCATGGTAATTCAGGAACGACGGTCTCGCGCCCTGAGCTACGATATACTCGTATACGGCTTTGTCGATCTGCTCGGTCGTCATGCCGGGTCTTACCATTTCCCCTGCCAAAGCACGGGCTGCCGCGGTAATTTTACAGGCCTGGCGCATGAGATCAAGCTCACGACTTGATTTGATTGCTATCATACCTTTGCCCCTATCGCCTTCAGGATATCCCGATTGGCATCATCAATCGGCTGATCGCCATTAACGATCCGAAGCTTACCACGCTGCTGATAAAAGCCCTTCAGCGCCTCCGTCAGCTCATGATATACCTCCAGGCGATGCCGCACAGTCTCCTTGGCATCATCCTTACGGATGACCAGGTCGCTGCCGCAGGAATCGCAAATGCCTTCGGTCTTAGGGGGATTGGCGACCACATGATAGCTGGCTCCGCATTTTCCGCAGACCCGCCGACCGGTCATCCGGCCCTCGATCACGCTATCGTCAATCTCAATGGAAATCACATGGTCGATCTTCAGCCCCCTCTGCTCCAAAGCCTCTGCCTGTGCCAGTGTGCGGGGCACACCGTCTAAGATAAAGCCATTGACGCAATCAGGCTGCGCTACCCTTTCCGCGACGAGGTCAAGAATGACCTCGTCGGGGACCAGGGAACCCTCGTCCATGAGTTTCTTAACTTTCTGCCCCAGCTCAGAGCCATTTGCCATGGCCTCCCGGAGCATATTCCCGGTAGATACGGCGGGGATGGAAAGCTGGCTAACCAGCAACTCCGCTTGCGTCCCCTTTCCAGCGCCGGGAGCGCCTAGTAGGATCAAATTCATCCTGCCTTACCTCCTATTAATCCAAGAAGCCCTTGTAATGGCGCATCAGCATCTGTGCTTCCAAAGCCTTCACAGTTTCCAGCGCAACGCTGACAACGATGATGACGGAAGTACCACCAATGGCCAGATTCTGTACAGAGGGGATCAGGTTGCCTGCCACGATAGGCAGCAGAGCTACGATGCCCAGATACACAGAACCGAAGATCACAACCTTGTTGATAACCTTCTTAATAAAGTCGGATGTGGGCTTGCCGGGACGGAAGCCGGGAACAAATCCACCGTTCTTCTTCAGGTTGTTGGCAATTTCTACGGGATCATACTGAATAGATGCGTAGAACCAGCCAAAGAAGAAGATCAGCAGGAAGTAGAAAATCGCATACAGCCAGCTGGTAGAGCTGAACACATTGTCATACCACCAGTTGCCCGTGCCCACGCCAATAAAAGCGCAGATGGTTGCAGGCAAAGAAGTGATGGACTGTGCAAAGATAACAGGCATAACGCCGGTCATTGCAACCTTAATCGGCAGGTTGGTGTTCTGACCGCCGTAGACCTTGCGGCCTACCACGCGCTTAGCATACTGCACAGGAATCCGACGCTCTGCATCGTTCACAAGAACGATCAGCAGCACCAGGGCAGCCATGCCCAGAACAATGAGAATGATAACCCACCAGTCCATAACGAACAATGTATTCGCCATAGCGGGCAGACGGCAAATAATGTTAGCAAACAGGATCATGGAGATACCGTTACCAATGCCGTGCTCGGTGATCTGCTCACCCAGCCACATAACCGCGGTAGAACCTGCGGTGAAGGCCAGAATGATCACGATCGCAGCCAAAACGCTGTTGTCAGTGACAATGGAGCCGTAGTTTCTGAGCATCATGTAATATGCCCAGCCCATCAACAGGCCGAGGCCCACCGTGGTGTAACGGCTGATCCGCTGGATCTTCTTCTTGCCCTCCTCGCCGCCTTCCTTCTGCAGCCGCTCAAGAGCGGGAATTGCAATGGTCAACAGCTGGATGATAATGGAAGAGTTGATGTAGGGCTGGATGCCCAACGCCAGAATGGTTGCCTGAGAGAAGGCGGAACCGGACATGGCGTTGTACAGGCCCAAAATCGTGTTAGACAGCACACTGTCAAAATAATGACCCAGGGTGTGCACATCAATAAAAGGAACAGGGATCACATTGCCGATCCGATACAGCAACAGGATCAGAACAGTGAAAATAAGCTTTTTGCGCAACTCGGGAATGCCCCAAGCATCTCGAAGCGTCTTAAACACTTAAATCACCTCGGTCTTTCCGCCTGCCTGCTCGATTTTTTCCTTTGCAGACTCAGAGAAAGCCGCTGCCTTAACAGTAAGTTTCTTAGTCAGGTTGCCGTTAGACAGCACCTTCAGACCGTAGGGGCAGCTAGAGAGGATGCCCTTTTCCAACAGAGCTGCAGCATCAACCACAGCGCCATCCTCAAATGCGTTCAAAGCAGCAACATTGATTGCAGTCAAAGGCTTTGCAAAAATGTTGTTGAAACCACGCTTGGGGACACGGCGTACCAGAGGCATCTGGCCGCCTTCGAATCCGACACGGACCTTGCCGCCGGAACGAGCCTTCTGGCCCTTGTGACCACGGCCACCGGTCTTACCGTTGCCGGTGCCGATGCCACGGCCCTTACGCTTACCGACGTGGGTAGAGCCAGCGACGGGAGAAAGTTCATGAAGCTTCATTTCTTCTCCTCCTTATTCTACTTCAGTGACCTGCAGCAGGTAGCCGATCTTAGCGATCTTACCGCGGGTCTGGGTGTTGTCCGGCTGGACAGTAACCTGGCCGATCTTACGCAGACCCAGGCTCTGTGCAGTAGCAATATGCTTTTCCAGACGGCCATTCAGGCTCTTAACAAGCTTAATTTTCAGGTTTGCCATGTTAATTGCCCTCCTTGTTAGATGATTTCTTCCACGCTCTTGCCCCGGATAGCAGCAACCTGCTCGGGGGAACGCAGAGAGGTCAAGCCGGCCATGGTGGCCTTGACCACGTTCTGAGGATTGTTGGAGCGCAGGCAACGAGCAGTGATGTTCTTAATGCCAACAGCTTCCATGACGGCACGGACAGCGCCGCCGGCGATAACGCCGGTACCCTCAGGAGCGGGCTTCATCAGCACCTTACCGGCGCCGAAGATACCGATCACATCGTGAGGAATGGTGTTGCCCACCAGGGAGATCTTCACCATATTCTTCTTGGCGTCTGCGATGCCCTTGATAATTGCTTCGGAAACTTCGGCAGCCTTACCCAGGCCGTAACCGACAGTACCCTTGCCGTCACCAACGACAACCAGAGCAGAGAACTTCATGACGCGGCCGCCCTTAACGGTCTTAGAGACACGGTTCAGGTAAACGACCTTCTCAATGAGCTCAGGAGCTTCATTGTTGGAAGTCTTATTATAAGCCATTTCTTTTCCTCCTCTACCTTAGAAATTGAGTCCGCCTTCGCGGGCGCCCTCAGCCAAAGCAGCAACACGGCCATGATAGATATAGCCGCCGCGGTCGAAGACCACGTCTACGATGCCCTTTGCCTTCGCACGCTCTGCCAGGACCAGACCTACCTTCTTCGCAGCTTCTGCGTTGCCGGTAGCACCTTCGAACTCTTTTTCCAATGTGTTAGCGGAAACCAGAGTTACGCCATTAACGTCATCAATAATCTGTGCATAAATGTTCGCATTGGAACGGAACACATTCAGACGGGGGCACTCGGGAGTGCCGGAGATTTTGCCACGGACGCGGATATGCCGCTTTAAGCGCATTGCATTTTTATTAACCTTGCTGACCATTTTGGCACACCTCCATTACTTCTTAGCACCGGTCTTACCAACCTTGCGGCGGATAACCTCAGTGCTATACTTAATACCCTTGCCCTTGTAAGGCTCGGGGGGACGCTTGGCACGAACCTCGGCAGCAAATTGACCAACAACCTGCTTGTCGATGCCGTGAATGATAACTACGTTGGGAGAAGGAACTTCCACGGTGATACCGGGGATTTCATCCACGAACACTTCGTGGGAGAAGCCCAAACGCATAACCAGTTGGTTGCCCTTCTTTTCTGCACGGTAGCCAACGCCGTTGACTTCCAAGGTCTTGCTGTAACCCTTGTCCACGCCCTCAACCATGTTGTTAATCAAGGTACGGGTCAGGCCGTGCAAGCTCTTGTGCAGATGCTCCTCGTCGGGACGGTCTACGGTGAGAACATTGCCCTCGACTTTCAAAATCATGTCAGGGTGGAAACCGTAAGTCAGGGTGCCCTTGGGGCCCTTCACGGTAACAACGTTACCATCGGCAATCGTAACCGTGACATTTGCCGGAATTACCACCGGCTTTTTACCAATTCTAGACATTCCGTTTTCCTCCTTACCACACGAAGGCCAGAACTTCGCCGCCGATGTGCAGCTCGCGAGCCTTCTTGTCGGTCATAACACCCTTGGAAGTGGAAACGATGGCAATACCCAGGCCCTTCAGGACGCGGGGCATCTCGTCAGCACCGGCGTAGACACGCAGGCCGGGCTTGGACACGCGGCGCAGGCCGGAAATGACCTGCTGCTTCTTTGCCAGGTACTTCAGGGTGATGTGGATGACGCCCTGGTTGCCGTTATCCTGAACGGTGTAGGACTTGATGTAGCCCTCATCCAGCAGGATCTGAGCAATGGCCTTCTTCAGATTGGAAGCAGGAACATCCACAGTTTCGTGCTTTGCAGAGTTAGCATTCCGGATTCGGGTCAGCATATCTGCTACGGGATCGGTGATTTGCATGTTAATATCCTCCTTTTAGAAGTTACGGGCTTTACCCGTGAAGATCCGGGGGTATCCGGGGAATGCGAGTAGGCCGGAGCCTACCCCATCTTCCCGGGACGAACCGAATCCTTTTTACATTTGAATACTTACTACCCTTAGCTTATTACCAGCTGGCCTTACGGACGCCGGGGATCTGGCCCTTGTAGGCCAGCTCACGGAAGCAGATACGGCATACGCCGTAGTCGCGCAGGTATGCATGGGGTCTGCCGCAGATCTTGCAGCGGTTGTAGCGGCGGCTGGAGAACTTGGGCTCAGCCTGCTGCTTCAGAATCATAGACTTCTTAGCCATTACGATTTCCTCCTAAATCAAGCG
>JAZSFE010000009.1:0-2583 GCA_045532105.1 Faecousia sp. | reverse complement strand
GGCACCAACCCCATTGCACTGGCAGTTCCCGCTGAGCCTTACGACTTCTTCTTTGATGCTTCCACCACCGTGGTTACCCGCGGCAAGCTGGAGGTTTACAACAAGAAGGGTGAGCCTCTCCATGACGGCTGGGCACTGGATAAGAACGGCTACCCCTCCAACGATGCAGCCGATGTGCTGGACAATATCGCAGCCAAGAACGGCGGCGGTATCATGCCTTTGGGTGGCAGCACAGAGGATACCGGCAGCCATAAGGGCTACGGCTATGCTATGATGTGTGAGATCTTCTCCTCCATCATCTCCATGGGTATGACTTCCGATAAGACCGGTGTGGGCGGCAAGGGCGGTATCTGCCACGGCTTCCTGGTCATCGATCCCAAGATCTTTGGCGATGCAGAAGCCATCAAGGCACACCTGTCCGCTTACCTGCAGGAGCTGCGCAATTCTCCCAAAGCAGACGGCCAGACACGGATCTACACCCACGGTGAAAAGGAAGTAGAGGCTGAAAAGAAGCTGATGGAAAACGGCATCCCCGTCAACGATAACACCATGGTGGAAGTTTACGAGATGTGCCAGTATCTGGATATGGACTTTGCTAAGTACTTTGGCGACTATGTTCCCGAACGCTCTGCAAACTTCAAATCCCCCGAGACCTTTAAGAAATAAAACAAAACTCCCGGAATGCAGTGAACTGCCCCAGTTTGTACGGACAGCACAAAAACTCCCCTATGTAGGAATATTTAGTTTTAAGCGGAGTGGCGCAGCGTCAGCGGCGCCACTCCAGTTTTATTCTGGATGCGCTCATGGTTGTAGAAATAAATGTATCTATCGATCAGATTATTTGCTTCCTGGAAGGTCTTAGGTTTGTGCCGGTAGATACACTCTGTTTTCAGAATGGAGAAGAAATTTTCTGCCATTGCATTGTCGTAAGGATTACCTTTTCTTGACATTGACGGCGTTATGCCGTAAGATTGAGTTAGCTTAAAATATGCTTGGGATGTATATTGAAAGCCTTGGTCGCTGTGGAGCTGTAACTCCGCAGCGACTCTCTTTTTCTCTCGCTTCATTGCCAGCCGGATCGTGTCCAGGACAAGATTGATTGTTTGCTGTGTTGCGGTCTTATATGCAACTATGCTATTGTCATATAGATCCCGGATCATAGACAGATACAGCACACCTTCCTTTGTTTGAATGTAGGAAATATCTGTGACCCACTTGCTGTTTGGCTTGTCCGCACTGAACTGTCTGTTTAACAGGTTTCTGTATCTGTGGATCTGCTGACCGAGGTTCTGCCACTTTCTTTTTCTGCGGATTTCAGACAGGATTCCATACTTTTTCATGATTCGCAGGACTGTTTTAGGGTTGCGGTGGATGCCTTGATGCTCCAGCCACAAGTGCATCCGTCGATAACCATATGTCTTGTGACATCTGTCTTGATGTTCTTTGATCTTCTCAGCCAAAGGCGCGTCCTTATCCGCCGTTCCCATTCGGCTCACATAGGAGTAGTAACCGCTTCTGGATACACCGAAGAACTGACACATAACTGAGATGGGATATTCCGTCCGGTGACGGTAGATTACTTGATACTTGAATCGGGGCTTCACATCCTTTCTGTGAGCGAGAGAAAATCCCGCAGTAATTCATTTTCCATCTTTAGCCTTTTGTTCTCATATTTGTATTCTTGTAGTGTCTTTGCGGGCTTGCGTCCTCTGGCTTTCGGTATGGTTATTGCCTTCCTTCTTGCGCGTTTTAGAGCTTCTTTTACCACAAATTTATCCTTAAAGCCGAAATGCTCTGCAATTTCCCTTTGGCTCATTCCTTCTGCTACCATAGCTTCTATTGTCGGCAACAAGTCCTTAATATGCGTGTAATTTCGTTTAGACATAACGACACCCCCTAATGTAGTTATTATCCTACATTAGGGGGTTTTTGTCTATTGTCCGATTTTACTGGTTCGGTTCAGCCATGACATCGGGGGTTTTTATTTGCATTATCGACTCAAATATGCGTGGATGGCAGCCGCGCCTTTTTTACCTGCGCCCATGGCCAAAATAACGGTAGCCGCGCCGGTTACGGCATCGCCGCCGGCAAACACACCGTCACGGGTGGTCATTTCGTCTTCGTTGACAATCAGACAGCCCTTTTTGTTGGTTTCCAACCCGGGAGTGGTGGAACGAATTAAGGGGTTGGGGCTGGTGCCCAGGCTCATAATCACGGTGTCCACATCCAAAATGAACTCGGAGTTGGGCACGGCAATGGGACGGCGGCGTCCGGAAGCATCCGGCTCACCCAGCTCCATGCGCACGCACTTCATGCCGCTGACACGGCCGTCGGCATCGGGCAGAATTTCCACAGGATTGCACAGGGTCTTAAACTCGATGCCTTCCTCTTTGGCATGATGCTGTTCTTCCAGACGGGCAGGCATTTCTGCCTCGCCGCGGCGGTAAACCACATACACCTTTTCTGCGCCCAAACGCATTGCGCAGCGGGCGGCGTCCATGGCCACATTACCGCCGCCAACCACGGCAACGGCCTTGGACTGAATGACGGGGGTATCGTAATTTTCGTCGTAAGCCTTCATCA
>JAZSFE010000033.1:0-33671 GCA_045532105.1 Faecousia sp. | reverse complement strand
GTTGTGATGCTGACGGGTGACAATGCTTCTACAGCCAATGTGATTGCTGAAAAAGCGGGAATTGAACACGTGATCTCGGATGTTCTGCCTGCAGATAAAGCCGGAGCCATTTCGAAACTTCAGCAAGAAGGTCACCGGGTTCTTATGGTCGGTGATGGTATCAATGACGCGCCAGCCTTAGTAACAGCTGATGTGGGTATGGCTATCGGTGCCGGAACGGATATTGCGATGGAATCTGCTGATGTGGTGCTTATGCAGAACTCATTGCAGGGAGTATCGGATGCTATCGCGTTGAGCAAGGCAACGATCCGCAACATCAGACAGAATCTGTTTTGGGCGTTTTTCTATAATTGCCTTGGTATTCCCATTGCTGCGGGTGTATTGTATCTTCCTTTGGGAATTCAGCTGAGTCCTATGATCGGTGCGGCGGCCATGAGTTTCAGCTCCGTTTTTGTAGTGACAAATGCGCTGCGGCTAAGGCGATTTAAGATAAGTAATAGAGAAATCCGGGAGGATAAAAGTATGAATACAGTTATTTCCGTTGAGGGTATGATGTGTACCCATTGTAAGGCAATGGTGGAAAAGGTTTGCAAGGCTGTTCCGGGAGTTCAGGATGCGGTGGTAGACCTGAAGGCTAAGAATGTAACCGTTACAGGAAATGCGGATGTTGCTGCCTTGAAAAAGGCAATCATTGACGCAGGCTATGAGGTTATCGAATAAGCATTAAAAGTCCGGTTTAATGGACAGAATTTGCGGTAGAATACAGTCACAAAGCTTAAGGAGTGACGCAAATGTATTCTATTCGTAATGTAGGCGGACATGTTCAGGTGTATGATAATTGCGGAAGATTTTTATTTTCCGCAGACAGCGAGCGTGAAGCAAGGGAAGAATTGGAGCAAGTTGCTGCTTGATTCTGGCTGCTTGTACATGAAGTTGTCGAAGTTTTTCCGTTATTTATCTTGGCTTGCCGGCGTATGTTTTTTTAGCAAATGAGATTTGCCTGATGGAGGTTGAAGGTTGAATATACAGATATTTGGAAAAAGCAAGTGCTTTGATACGAAGAAAGCTGAGCGGTATTTTAAGGAGCGTCGGATCAAATTTCAATCCATCGATCTTGTCCGTTACGGCATGTCTGACAAGGAGTTTACAGCAGTTTTGCGCGCTGTTGGCGGCATTGATAAGCTCATCGATTGGGACAGTAAATTAGAGGCCGTTACCTTGATGCGTTACATGGACGATGTGATCGCTAAGGAAGACAAGGTGTTTGATGACCCTGCGCTGATGAAAACGCCTGTTGTGCGAAACGGAAAACAGGCTACGGTAGGCTATTGCCCGGAAGTTTGGGCTACATGGGAATAATACAAAAGCAGTTTCCTGAAATAGGAAACTGCTTTTCTGTTTTATAGGGCAAAAAAATCTTGAATTATGCAGGAAACAGTGGTATGCTAGGAGGAAATTATGACGCAGATACTGGAGCTTATCAATAGTTTTGTGTGGGGTGCGCCTGCACTTGTCTTGATCTTGGGTGTGGGGCTCTGGTTAAGTGTCCGGGCAGGGTTTCCCCAGCTGCGTTATTTCTCCAGAAGTATGATGCGATTTCTTCGGTCGCTGATTGGGCGGGATTCTTGTGACGGGACAGTTTCTCCGTTTCAAGCTTTGTGTACCGCCTTGGCGGCTACTGTGGGCACAGGTAATATTGCAGGGGTAGCCGGCGCGATTGCCATTGGTGGCCCCGGTGCAATTTTTTGGATGTGGGTCTGTGCGTTTGTGGGCATGGCAACTAAGTTTGCAGAGGCAACCCTGGCTGTTCGCTATCGCAGTAAGGTTGGCGGCGAATATGTTGGCGGGCCTATGTATATGATTCAAAACGCCATGAAAAGGCCATGGCACAAGCTTGCTTATATATACTGTTTTTTCGGTGTTGTTGCAGCTTTTGGCGTTGGGAATGCTACCCAGATTAACGCGGTTATAACAGGAGTCAATACCGCTCTTTCTGCATTCGGCGCACAGGAGTCTTTGGCCGGGAATTTATTTATGGGTATGATTCTTGCCGGAGTCATCGCGTTGATTCTTGTTGGCGGCATGCAGAGGATCGGTAAAATGGCAGAGATGCTGGTTCCCTTTGCCGCTGCTGCATATCTTTTGCTGGGTCTTTTTGTGCTCCTTGTCAGAGCCGAACTGATACCTTTTGCTTTTTCTGCTATTTTTACCGGAGCATTTTCTCCTTCAGCAGTCACAGGCGGTGTGGTTGGTTCTGCTGTAATTGCCTTGCGAACAGGCGTGTCCAGAGGTGTGTTTACCAATGAGGCTGGAATGGGTACTGCATCCATCGCCCATGCTTCTGCGTCGGTTCGTCACCCTGTGGAACAGGGTATGATGGGCATTATGGAAGTGTTTTTGGACACCATTGTGATTTGCACCATGACAGCGCTGGTGATCCTCGTTAGTGGGGTTAATATTCCGTATGGCCAGGATATAGGTGCGGCACTGACGAGCAATGCCTTTGCTGAAGTTCTTGGAGATTGGGTAAATGTTGTCATTGCAGCAGCACTGTGCTGTTTTGCAATCGCCACTGTTTTGGGTTGGGGATTGTACGGAGCGCGGTGCGCACAGTTTCTCTTTGGTGCAAATGTGTGGAAGCGGTTTGTTTTCATACAGGCGGTGATCGTTGTAATATCCGCTGTGCTGAAAACAGGGACTGTTTGGCTTATGGCGGAAATTGTTAATGGTCTGATGGCTATTCCAAATTTGATCGTTCTGGCGGCGCTAACTCCCGAACTTTGCCGCCTTGTGAAAGAATATAAATGTTTTATGACTGCAGGTGCAGCCACAGGAGGTACATATGAAGGTATCAGTCAATGCAAATCGCTGCGAACCGTCACCCATGCGGAAATTTCACCCGCTGGCGGTACGGGCGCAGCAGCAGGGAAAGAAGATCTATCATTTAAATATCGGTCAGCCGGATTTGAAAACTCCGGAGGGGTATTATGAGGCCGTTCGTAGTTTTGACGCCAATACGCTTGCCTATGCAGAATCACCCGGTATGCCTTTGCTTATCGATGCCATCCGGAATTATTATGCCAAATTGGATGTGGCACTTGCGCCCGAGGATGTGCTCATTACCACCGGCGGCAGCGAAGCGCTGCTTTTGACCTGCCTTAGTATTCTTGACCCTTATACAGAGGTTATTGTTCCCGAACCTTATTATCCGAACTATACAACCTTTGTTCATGCTGCGGGCGGTCGGATTCGCGCGCTGCCTACTTGCCCCGAAGAGGGCTATCGCTATGCAGACCGGAAGAAGATCGAAAGCCTGATTACAAAAAACACTCGGGCGATTTTGATCACAAATCCCGGCAATCCCACTGGCGTTGTGCTGAGTAATGAGGAAATGCGCATGATCGCCGATATTGCCAAGGAGCATGATCTGTTCCTCATCTGTGATGAAGTTTACAGAGAGTTCTGCTATGACGATAAGTTTGGCGTTCCCACCATGGCAAGATTCCGGGATATTGATGAAAATCTTGTGATCATTGACTCGGTTTCTAAGCGTTTTTCCGCCTGCGGTGCCCGCGTTGGGTGTGTGGTTACGAAAAACAAAGAGCTTCAGCAGGCACTGCTGAAATTTTGTCAGTCCCGGCTCTCTGTGGCGACGATTGATCAGATCGGCGCAGCGGCTCTGTATGGCGTTGACCATGCCTTTTTCCGCACAAGTAAGGAAATTTATCGCCAGCGCAGGGACGCTGTTGTCCGTAAGCTTCGGGCGATCCCCGGCGTTGTGGTAGAGGAGCCCATGGGAGCATTCTATGTTATGGCCAGCCTGCCTGTAGACGATGCGGATAAATTCCAGCATTGGTTATTGGAGGAATTTGATGACGGGGGAGATACAGTCATGTTTGCCCCTGGCGCACCTTTCTATGAGACTCCGGGCAAGGGCATTAACGAAGTGCGTATTGCCTATGTGCGTGAGCAAAAAGAACTGGAACGGGCCATGGATATTTTGGCTGCCGGTATTCGGAAGTATCAAAAATCCGTAATGGGATTATAATAGAATCGCCCCTCCTTTGGAGGGGTGATTTTCCTTGACAAAGACAGTGTTAAAATGGTAGAATAATCTGGTAAATACCGTGGTGAACGGAAAGAGTAGCAGTTTTCGGATTTTCAGAGAGTCGCTGCCTTGGGTGGAAGCAGTGATAACCCTATGCTGTGAAAGTGCGTCCGGGAGCGGTGAAGTGCATAAAAGTGATAAATGAGAGTGGAACCGCGGATGGTATATTCGCCTCTTGTACCTTAGGTGCAGGGGGCTTTTTGTTTTTATTAAATTGGAGGAGTTTGTTATGTATCTGTATAATTCCCTTACCCATAAGAAAGAGCTGTTTACCCCCAGAAACCCGGAGCTGGTCAAGATGTATACCTGTGGCCCTACGGTGTATCATTATGCTCATATCGGTAATCTGCGTACCTACATTATGGAAGATGTTTTGGAAAAGGCATTGCGCTACTGTGGCTATAATGTGAAACGGGTCATGAACATTACGGATGTGGGCCATCTGGCATCGGATGCGGATACCGGTGAAGATAAAATGGTCAAGGGCGCAAAGCGGGAAAATAAATCTGTTATGGAGATTGCGAAATACTATACGGATGCGTTTTTTGCCGATTGTGACAAGCTGAATATCAGGCGCCCCGATGTGGTAGAGCCTGCCACAAACTGTATTGACGAGTATATCCATATGGTGCAGACATTGATCGATAAGGGCAGTGCGTACATTGCCGGCGGCAATGTGTATTTTGATACTGCAACGCTGGATAAGTATTATGTTTTCGGCGACCATGATGAGGAAGATCTTGCTGTGGGTGTCCGCGATGGTGTGGAAGAGGATACCAACAAGCGCAATAAGAATGACTTTGTCCTGTGGTTTACCAAGAGTAAATTTGAGGATCAGGCTTTAAAGTGGGATTCTCCCTGGGGTGTGGGTTACCCCGGCTGGCATATTGAGTGCTCTTGTATTTCCATGAAGCACTTGGGTGAAGATCTGGATATTCATGCCGGCGGTATTGACAATGCATTCCCGCACCATACCAATGAGATCGCCCAGTCTGAGAGCTTTTTGGGTCATGGCTGGTGCAATTACTGGTTCCATGTGCACCATTTGAACACGGATGGCGGCAAGATGAGCAAATCCAAGGGCGAGTTTTTGACCGTTTCTCTGCTGGAAAGCAAGGGTTATGACCCCATGGCTTATCGTCTGTTCTGCTTGCAGAGCCATTACCGTCGGAATTTGGTGTTTAGTTGGGAAAACCTGGATAATGCTGTGGTGGCATATAATAAGCTTATTGCTAAGATCGCGACAGTGAATGCTGACGGCGTTGTGGAGCAGGATGTCCTGTCTCAACTTAAGGAGCGGTTTATTACCGCGCTTAACGGTGATTTGAATACATCTCTGGCGGTCACCGCGGTTTACGATGTACTGAAAGCAAAGTGCAACGATGCCACCAAGTTGGCAGCGTTGGAGGATTTCGACAAGGTTCTTTCCCTAAACCTCATCAGCGCAGCGGATAAACTCCGTCAGCAGCAGGCCGAGCAGGAAGCGGAGAATGCTGATCCCGAGATCGACGCACTGGTAGCTGCCAGAACCGAGGCAAAGAAAGCCAAAAACTTTTCTGAGGCAGACCGGATCCGCGATGAGTTGAAAGCTATGGGCATTGAGATCATTGATACGCCCCAGGGCGCAAAATGGAGAAGAGTATGAAGCTGCTGATTTTAGACGGCAATTCAGTCATTAACCGTGCATTTTTCGGTGTCAGGCCCCTCACAACGCGAGAGGGGCTTTATACCCATGCAATTTACGGCTTCTTGAACATCCTTGAGAAAATGGAGAAAGAGGAACAACCGGATGCGGTGTGTGTTTCCTTTGACCTGCACGGGCCTACTTTCCGTCATTTGCAGTACGAAGGCTATAAGGCCAACCGTCACGGCATGCCCGATGAGCTTGCCCAGCAAATGCCGGTGATGAAGGACGTCTTGCATGCCATGAACATTCCTATTTACGAATGTCAGGGTTGGGAAGCGGACGATGTGATCGGCACTGTAGGCAAAATCTGTTCAAACAATGGTTGGGAATGTGTCATCGTTACCGGCGATCGGGACAGTTTGCAGCTGATCGATGAAAATGTAAAGGTCAAGCTGGTGATCTCTAAACCCGGTCAGACCACGGCAACCTTATACGATGAGGCGAAATTTACCGAGGAATACGGTTTTGCGCCCAAACGCATGGTGGATCTGAAGGCTCTTATGGGCGATTCTTCCGATAATATCCCAGGCGTGGCCGGTGTCGGCCCGAAAACTGCTACGGAGCTGTTGCTGAAATTCGGTACGCTGGATGGCGTTTATGAGAATCTTGGCGATCCTTCTATTAAGCCAAAGCTGAGAGAAAAGCTGGAAGTGAGCAAGGATAATGCCTATTTATCCTATGATCTTGCCACTATCCGGGCGGAAGCTCCCATTGATTTTGAGCCGAAGGATGCCCTTGTGCAGCCCTATAATCGGGCAGAACTTTTCAAACTGTTTCAAAAGCTGGAGTTTGTGCGCTTGATCGACAAATACGGCCTGCGTGGTGCAGAGGCTGAGCAACCTAAGGTGGATGTGAATGTATCCTCTTTGAAACGGCTGGATAATATGCCCTGTACAGGTGATACCTGCGCAGTATATCTGGCAGGAGATGGCTCTGTGGGCATTGCCTCTTCAGAGGGTGTTTATGCGCTGACTCCCATGGAGGCACAGATGGGGATCGCATTTCCCGGGAAATGTATGATTCTCCATGATCAGAAGTCAACAATGCACGCCATGGATGAAATGGGTTTGTCTTGGGGTAATGTGATCTTCGATACGGCCCTTGCTGCGTATGATTTGAATCCCTCTCAGGCGGAATATCCTGTTTCCAAGCTGGCCACTACATTTCTTGGCACAACTGTGGATGATGGGGATGCTGCGGCCTGTGCGGAGGCGGTGTGGCAGCTTTATCCCATTCTTTCGGTGGAATTGGAAAAGCGGGGAATGGTGGAGCTTTATCAAAATATCGAGCATCCTCTATGTAAGGTTCTTTATGATATGGAAAACGAGGGCATTGCAATTGACAAACAGCAGCTTATCCAGTTTTCTCAGATGCTTACAGAGCGCATTGCAGATTGCGAGACTCTGATCTATTCCTATTCTGGTGAGCCTTTTAATATCAATTCTACCAAACAGCTTGGGGAATTGGTGTTTGATCGGTTGGGATTGCCTCCGGTGAAAAAGACGAAAACCGGTTATTCCACAAATGCGGATGTGCTGGAAAAACTGAAAAATAAGCACCCGATCGTCCCTGCAATCATGGATTACCGGATGCTCACAAAGCTGAAATCCACTTACGCAGACGGTCTCATGAAGGTGATCTGCGATGACGGCAGGATCCGCACCACATTCCAGAATCTGGTGACTGCCACCGGTCGGCTTTCGTCTACCGAGCCGAATCTGCAGAATATTCCTGTGCGGACAGACTTAGGTGCGGAGATCCGAAAGATGTTTGTGCCCAAAGAGGGTCATGTACTGGTAGATGCGGATTACAGCCAGATAGAGCTGCGGGTACTTGCCCATATTGCGGATGATATGGCTATGCAGCAGGCATTTATTGGCGGTGAGGACATTCACGCAGTGACAGCATCTCAAGTTTTCGGTGTCACTCCGGATGAGGTCACGCCCTTGCAGCGGCGTCATGCTAAGGCGGTAAATTTTGGTATTGTTTACGGAATTTCTGAATTTTCTTTGGCAGAAGACATTGGGGTATCCCGCTATGAAGCCAAAGCCTATATTGACAGTTATTTGAATCACTATCACGGCGTGAAGGCTTATATGCATAACGTGGTGGAGGATGCCAAAGAGATGGGCTTTACCAGTACTATGTATGGAAGGCGTCGTTCTATTCCGGAGCTGCATAGTTCTAATTTTAATATTCGCAGCGGTGCTGAGCGTATTGCGCTGAATACGCCTATTCAGGGAACAGCGGCAGATCTTATTAAGCTTGCTATGATCCGGGTTTATAAGGCGCTCAAGGAGCAGTTCCCTGAGGCAAAGCTTTTGCTGCAGGTGCATGACGAGTTGATCGTTGAGTGCCCCGAGGAGATCGCTCCGCAGGTCTGTGAATTGGTCAGCCGGGAAATGACCGGTGTTGCGAAGCTGAAAGTTCCGCTGTTGGCTGAAGCGAAATTTGGAAAGAGCTGGTACGAGGCGAAATGATGGAAATTGTAAAAATGGCGCTGCATCATGTTTCTCAGATTGCGGATTTGGAACGTGTGTGCTTTTCTGATCCCTGGAGCGAAAACAGCATTGCATCAGAGCTTGATAACCGGTTATCCTATTGGCTTGTGGCCGAGGAGAACGGACAGGTTCTGGGATATATCGGTTCTCAAACTGTACTGGGGGAAACGGATATTATGAATTTGGCTGTTTCTCCGGAGCAACGGCGAAAGGGAGTTGCCAAGGCGTTGCTGCTGGCATTGATGGATGCCTTAAAATCCCAAGGCAACCGCTGCATAACCCTTGAGGTTCGCCAGTCCAATTTGCCGGCCCAGGCGCTATATGAGCAATTAGGATTTTCCCAGGTGGGATTAAGGCCAAATTATTACCGCGATCCCAAAGAGGCGGCACTGATCCTGCGAAAGGAGTATGAAGCATGAATATTTTAGCGGTGGAATCTTCCTGTGACGAAACTGCCGTTGCCGTGGTGCGCGACGGAAGAACTGTACTATCCGATTGCATTGCATCTCAGGTCGCGCTTCATCGGGAGTATGGCGGTGTTGTGCCGGAGATCGCTTCCAGAAAACATATTGAGGCGATCTATGCATTGGCTGACAAGGCATTGGAAGAAGCCAAACTTAGCCGGGAGCAGATCGATGCGGTGGCTGTGACTTATGCACCCGGATTGATCGGCGCGGTATTGGTAGGTGTAAATTTTGCAAAAGCTGCAGCTTTGGCGCTGAATAAGCCGTTGATTCCCGTGCATCATATTCGGGGTCATATTGCGGCAAATTACTTGGCTTATCCCGATTTGAAACCGCCTTTTGTGTGTTTGGTTGTTTCCGGCGGCCATACCTTGATCGTGGATGTGCAGGACTATACCAAAATGGAAATTTTGGGCAGCACATTGGACGATGCGGCAGGGGAGTGCTTTGATAAGGTCGGCAGAGTGCTGGGCATGCCGTATCCCGGTGGTGCGGCACTTGACAAAGCAGCACAATCCGGCGATGAGAGCAAGTATGAGCTTCCCAGAAGTAAGCCTGGTGCAAATCCCTTTGATATGAGCTTTTCCGGTTTGAAAACAGCTACATTGAATTTGATCCACCATGCTGAACAGGTGGGGGAGAATGTGGATATTCCCAGCCTTTGCGCCAGTTTTACTGCCGCGGTTTCGGATACCCTTGTACCCAGAGCTGTTGCGGCATTGCAGAAAACAGGCCGTAAAAAATTGGCTGTTGCTGGCGGTGTAGCGGCCAATTCCCGGATTCGCAGGGATATACTTGCTGCGGCTGCGGAACTCGGAGCCGAAGTGTATATGCCACCTTTGAGTCTTTGCGGAGATAATGGCGCGATGATCGGTGCGCAGGCATATTATGAGTATCTTGCAGGTAATACTGCGGGAATGGAGCTCAACGCTTATGCAACCAAATCCATTCTTGGTGAAAGCATTTAAATAAAGCACAGGTGTCCCGTGATACCTGTGCTTTTTGCAAATTAAAGTATTCATGCAAATTCTGTATAATCATTTTTCTTCCTAAATATATTTTGACATATTTTGGAGAAAAATGTTTGAAGAATACTGTGAATTTCCCGTTTCGACCAATTTCGACGGTCTTTTTTGAAGAGCGCAGTTGTGCAAAAGCCTGTGGAAAGTGTGAATAACTTAGCGCATATTCGTGGAAATTTCCCTGTATTTTGTGGTTATGCAAAAGATTTATACACAATAAAGCTAAAATATCCACATATTTTCTTGCGGCAAATATTAAAATGCAGGATTTCTTTCGAAATTTTGCACCTATCGTAATTCCTTGTCGCGGAATGTTTGATTTTGAAAAAGTAGGGGATAAAATGTTGGTGATTGTGGATTCCATGAGGGAACTGAATTTCAGACAGTTAATGGATGTTTATGAGGAGTTAAATCTGCACCAGGGGCGCATTTTGTTTCCTCATGAATCGTTTGCGCAGTGGCCGCTTTTGGCAGAACAGGATTTTCATCAGTACTTAAGAGAATGCTTCTTCCCAACACCCGGGGCAGTATATGCTGTCTGGCAGGTTGCGGGAAGATATGTCAGCGCACTGCGGTTAGAACCATATATGGATGGACTCCTGATTGAGGCATTGGAGACGCTTCCTGCATGCCGTGGCATGGGATATGCCGGGGAACTTTTGATGGCGGTAAAAGCTCGCTATGAGAAGATTGCCTTATATGCCCATGTGGACAAAAAGAATATTCCATCTATTCATGTCCATGAGCGTTGCGGGTTTTACAGGATCATGGAGCATGCGCTTTTTGCCGATGGCTCAGTGCTTCCCGGCAGCTGTACCTATTGCAGTAAAATGTGAATAATGGAACGCGGCGATGGCAAGAATGTCTGTATAAATTGGTTAAAATCAAATAATTTGCCGGAAATACTTGCACGGCCGCCTATTCAATGGTATAATACCCATAATATTATGGACAGGTGCTGTGAGGGACTTGTATGGTTGAACCGCAATATCACCTGCAGGGGATCGTCCGTACCCGATCAGAGGAAATGGAAGACTTTGAAGGGCCCTTGGATGTTATCTTCCTGCTGCTAAGCAAAAATAAAATAGAGATCGAAGATGTGTCCATCACAGCGATTTTGGAGCAGTATTTGGCATACTTAGATGAAATGAAGCGCCTGGATATGGAGATCGCCAGTGAGTTTATTACCATGGCTTCCCATCTGATGCTGATCAAAACAAAGATGCTTCTTTCTGCTGCAGAGGCCGCTGAGGCGCAAAATGAGCTGGACATGCTTCGGCAGTCTTTGATTGAGCGTCAGCGCAAAGAGGCGATCGAACAGATCCGTATCGCGATTTCCTGGCTGGAACCCAGAAACGAGATCGGCCGTTGCCTGTTTACCAAGCAACCGGAACCCTTGCGTCGTGATCGTACTTATCGGTACCGGCATGATACAGCAGACTTACTTCTGGCTATTGATGAGATCGCTGAACGGAATCAGCGTCGTTTGCCGCCGCCCACGGTGAATTTCAAGGGCATTGTTGGCCGGGAGCGTTATCCTGTGGCCAAAAAGGCCGGAGAAGTTTTGCGTCAGTTGGTTTTGCGCGGTGTGCAGCGGCTGAAAAGCCTGTTTAAGGGCAATCGCAGCCGTTCTGAGATCGTTGCAACATTTCTTTCTGTGTTGGAGCTGTGCAAGACTGGTTCTGTGTGTCTTGAGAATGATATTTCCGGTGAAGATCCCGAGGTTCGTCTCCTGGATGAGACGAAGGGAAATGTGGAGGTGACCGAAGATGGAATTAACTGAATTGCAGCGTGCCATTGAGGCCATCTTGTTTGCTGCCGGTGAATGTATGGACATTTCCCGTCTTGCAGACGTTTTGGAAACGGATGCTGCAGATATTGAGGATGCAGCCAATGCGCTGGCTGACCTCTATTCTTTTGATCGCCGCGGCATTCGAATTTTGAGACTGGACAAAGGCTATCAGATGGTTTCTTCCGGTGAAATGGCAGATTACGTGACCAAGGCTATGGAAACGAGGAAACCTCCCAAGCTGTCTTCTTCGCAGTTGGAGACTTTGACGATCATTGCTTATTATCAGCCTGCAACCAAGGCTATCGTGGAGCAGATCCGGGGTGTTGACAGCGCCTATAGCGTTGCCGCATTGCTGAATAAAAAGCTGATTGAGGAATCCGGAAGACTGAATGTTCCCGGCCGTCCCATTTTGTACCGGACGACTCCGGATTTCCTGCGTACTTTTGGCATTAGTTCTCTGGACGAATTGCCTCAGATCGAAAAGGTGAACGTTGGTGAACCGGATGTGGAGCAGCCCTTGCCCGGTCAGATCTCTATGGAGGAAACGGCTGAGCAGGTTGCGGAGGAAGTGTAATGGCCTGGCTGTGGATTTTGCTGGTTCTGGCGGGTATTGCAGTGCTGCCTGTAGGTGTTCGTCTGCGTTACAGCGAAGCAGGTGCTTTTGCTTGGCTGTTGATCGGCCCTGTGCGAAAAAAGCTTTATCCAAAATCCGGAGATAAGCCAACTAAGGTTAAAAAGGCAGAAAAGAATGATGGGCAGAAATCTGAGGACAGGGATCAGAAAGGTGGCAGTTTTGCCGATTTTCTTCCGCTTGTCAAGACGGTTCTTGCTTTCTTAAATGATTTTCGCCATAAGCTGCGCGTTACCAATTTTGAGCTTCATGTAATTATGGCAGGGGACGATCCTTGTGACCTTGCAGAGAATTACGGCAGAGCTTGTGCGACGGTTGCGGCTCTGGAACCCCAGTTGGAGCGTGTTTTTACTTTCAAACGCAAGAAAATTCAGATCGACTGCGATTTTCTGGAGAGTAAAAGCACTGTTTTTGCCGGTTTGGATATTATCATCTCTTTGGGAGGACTTTTATTCCTGATTGCTCGGTATGGTTTTCGGGCACTTCGGGAATATATCAATATGAAAGATCAAGGAAAAGGCGGTGTTAAATTATGAGTCAAAAATTACCTGATATGCTGGGCAATACCATTGCGAAAATTCGTGAAATGGTGGATGTAAACTCTGTGATCGGCGATCCTATCACTACATCTGATGGCGTGACGATCATTCCTGTTTCCAAAGTTAGCGTCGGTTTTGGCGGCGGTGGCTCCGATTACGTATCCAAGAATCAAAATAAGGCTGAAAATCCCTTTGGCGGCGGCGCCGGCGGTGGTGTAAAGGTCACACCTGTGGCATTTCTGATCATTAAAGACGGCAACGTGAGAATGCTTCCTGTGGCTGCGCCTGCCAACACTACAGCAGACCGCCTTGTGGAGCAGATTCCCGATGCGCTGGACAGGATCTCTGCGTTTATTGATTCCCGTACAGGCAAGAAGGAAGAATAAGTTTTTTCCACAGGGGAAAACTACCCCTGGGTGAGAAAAATGTTACAAAAAATCCTTAGAACGGCGGCTGGGTTGCTGGCCGCCGTTTCTTTGTTTGCAATTCCGGCAAAGGGTATTTCTGCGCAGAAAGCGATTTTGGTGGATGCCAGTACCGGAAGAACCTTGTATGAAAAGGATGCTGACAGCCGTAGCTTGATCGCCAGTACCACAAAGATCATGACAGCCTTGATCGTATGCGAGCAATGTAATGTGTTGGACAGGGTGCGCATCCCAAAGGAAGCTGTTGGGATAGAAGGTTCTTCGATATACTTGCGTGAGGGTGAGGTGCTGACCGTACAGGAGCTTTTGTATGGCTTAATGCTTCACAGCGGTAACGATGCCGCAGTTGCCCTTGCCATTTACTGCGGCGGTACGGTGTCTGACTTTGCAGAGCTGATGAACGACAAAGCAAGGCGGTTGGGGCTCACGGGTACGCATTTTGAAAATCCCAATGGTCTTGACAGTCCCGGTCATTACTCTACAGCACGGGATCTGGCGACCTTGGCTGCTTATGCAATGAAAAATCCCATATTTGCCCAAACTGTGTCTACAAAGAATTTGCGCATTGGTCAGCGAAGCTTAACTAACCACAATAAGCTTCTTTGGCGCGTTGAGGGCGCAGATGGGGTAAAGACCGGATTCACTAAGGCGGCGGGCAGGATCCTTGTATCCAGCGCTACGCGAGATGGGCGCAGGCTGATCTGTGTTACCATCAATGACGGAAATGACTGGGCAGATCATGCAACGCTTATCAATGGTGGCTTTGAGGATTATACGCTGACGAAGATCCTTTCTCAGGGCGAAATTGTGGGCAGCGCGGAAATTCTCAGCGGCACGCAGCGCAGTGTATGTTTGAAGGCGGGGGAGGATTTTTCGTTTCCCCTGTCTGACAGTGAGCAGGTACAGATATTGCTGTCAGGTCCGGGATTCGCGTATGCACCTGTTGTACAGGGTCAGAATGCCGGATATGCGTATATTTGTATTGGTGATGCCTGTGTGGGTAAAGTACCGGTTTATTATGACGAAACTGTGGAGCAGGAAGCTCCGCCTAAGAAAAAATACTTTTGGCAGAAATGGTTTGGAGGTGGACAATGAACGAGCGTATACAGAAAATATTGTCCGCCCGGGGTCTGACTTCCCGTCGTAAGGCGGAGGAGTGGATCGCAAACGGACGCGTCACGGTCAACGGCGCAGTGGCGAATCTCGGTGACCGTGCCGATCCCGAGATGGACGAGATATTGCTGGATGGGAAGTCGCTTCCCACCGGCACCAAACATGTGTACATCATGCTTCACAAACCGAGAGGATACGTGACCACTTTGTCAGATGAAAAGGGTAGGAAAAATGTTACCCAGCTTGTGTCTGATTGCGGTCAGCGGGTCTATCCTGTAGGTAGATTGGATATGGATTCTGAGGGACTTTTGTTGCTGACCAATGACGGGGAATTTGCCAACAGGCTGATGCACCCGCGTCATGAGGTGACCAAGATCTATCATGTAACCGTAAATGGGTATTCGGAAGAGGCGTTTGAGCAGTTGAAACAGCCGATAACCTTGGATGGGTATACGATCCTGCCCCCGGAAGTGAGCTTATATCAAGCACCGGATAAACAGGGGAACGCTGTGATTCGGGTAGGGATTCATGAGGGGCGTAACCGACAGGTGCGAAGAATGTGTGCCATTGCAGGACTCTCTGTAAAAAGGCTGGTTCGGGTAGCAGAGGGGTCACTAAAGTTGGGTTCGTTGCCTTTAGGCCGGTGGAGATATTTAACAGATGATGAAATAGCGGAGCTGTAATAGCTCCGCTATTTTGCAATTTTTCTGGCAAAACTATTGAAAAAAAGGGAGCATCTGATATAATAGTACCATCATTTGGCGGATTTCCGCCATGGAGGGTTTGACTATGAGTCAGGATTTTATGTCTCGTCTGCAGGAGCAGTTACCCAGTTTTTCCAAAAATCAAAAAATTATTGCTCGGTTTATTTTAGATTCCTATGACCGTGCGGCATTTTTGACAGCGAACCGCTTGGGTAAAGCGGTGGGTGTTTCTGAATCTACTGTAGTTCGGTTTGCAGTGGAGCTGGGCTATGACGGTTATCCCAGTATGCGAAAAGCCATGCAGGAAATGGTAGTCAATCGCCTTACCTCCGTGCAGCGTCTTGAGGTTGCGCACAATACTATTGCAGATCAGGATATTTTGTCCTTGGTACTGCAGTCGGATATGGATAAATTGCGCAGAACCTCGGAAACTGTTGACAGAGCAGAGTTCCAGGCTGCTGTGGATGCTATTTTAAGTGCTAAGAAGGTCTATGTACTTGGTGTGCGGTCTGCTGCTCCTTTGGCTAATTTTCTTGGCTATTACCTGAACTATATGTTCCAAAATGTGCGCATTGTCACAGCATCGGGCACAAATGAAATGTTTGAACAGATCGTTGGTGTAGGTCCGGAGGACGCGGTAGTTGCATTCAGCTTTCCCCGATATTCCTCTACTACTGCAAAGGTCGCTAAATATTGTCGCAGCACCGGTGCCACTGTGGTTGGTCTGACAGACAATTGCCAATCTCCCTTGGGCCAGAATTGTGACCATGTGCTGCTGGCAAAGAGCGATATGGTATCTTTGGTGGATTCTTTGGTAGCACCTTTGAGTGTGACCAATGCTCTGATCGTCGCTCTCGCAGCTAAGCGCGAAAAGGAACTGTCTAAGACATTTAATGACCTGGAGCATATTTGGGAAGAATATAAAGTATATGAAAAATAAGGTATTTATCATGGACTATGATGTAATTGTCATCGGCGGCGGACCGGCGGGAATGTTTGCCGCGATTACCGCGGCAGAGGGGGGCGGCAAAGTTCTCCTTTTAGAGCGGAATCCGCGCCTTGGAAAGAAATTGCTGATTACCGGAAAAGGCCGCTGTAACGTGACTAATGCCTGTGACAGCCAGGAAGTTATGCGAAACATTCCCCGTAACGGAAGGTTTCTATACAGTGCACTTGCGGCGTTTACCCCAAATCAAATCATGGATTTTTTTGAACAGCGTGGGTGTCCCTTGAAGGTCGAACGCGGTAACCGAGTATTTCCCGTTTCTGACCGGGCGGTCTCTATTTTAGAGTGTTTACAGCAGGAGCTGCGCCGCCAAAATGTACAGGTTAAAACCGGCCGTGTACAAACGATTTTAATCTCGGGTGGTGCAGTGACCGGTGTGCAGGTAGATGGTGTACAGATCCATGCAGCCCGGGTCATATTGGCGACCGGTGGTGTAAGCTATCCTACCACAGGATCTACAGGAGACGGCTATCGTCTTGCGCAAACTTTGGGACATACTGTCACGGAGTTGGAGGGTTCTTTGGTCCCGCTGGAGGTTGATGGTGATGATTGTCTGCGAATGCAGGGACTCAGCCTTAGAAATGTGGGCGTAAGGATTTTAAATCAAAAGGGCAAGGCTATTTACAAGGACTTTGGTGAGCTCCTGTTTACGCATTTTGGCGTATCCGGCCCAACTATACTCAGTGCCAGCGCACATTTAGACGGGCAGCAGTGTACGCTCTATTTAGATCTAAAGTCGGCGCTGGATGATGCGAAATTGGATGCACGGATCCTGCGTGACCTTTCCATGTACCAAAACCGTTCTATGGAAAATGCGCTTACAGATCTTCTTCCGCGCTCCATGATCCCTGTTGTGCTGAATAGACTCGGTATAGATTCCGCTATGCAGGCCAACAGCTTGACAAAGCAAAAGCGGGGAGAAATGGTAACACTCCTGAAAAACTTTCCTCTTGTCATTACCGGTAAAAGGCCTGTTGCGGAGGCAATTGTTACAAGGGGCGGTGTCAAGGTCTCGGAGATCGATCCCAAGACTATGGAATCTAAGCTTGTGGAAGGTCTTTACTTTGCAGGAGAGATTATTGATTGTGATGGTTATACCGGTGGATTCAATTTGCAGATCGCATGGTCAACCTCTTTTGCAGCGGGTTCAGCGGTGAAAAGAATCATTGACAAAACAGCAGAGCTGTACTAAAATAAACTGACAGTAATGCCTTTTAGACATATATTGGAGGGACATAATTATGTACGAAAAATTAGTTTCCTACGCTGGCAAGCAACTGGAGCTGGACGCTTCTGAGATCACTCCCGACAGCACTTTTGAAAGCCTTGGAATTGATTCTCTGGACATTGTGGAAATGATCATGGATCTTGAGAGCGAGCTCGGCATCGAGCTGGATCTGGAGGATCAGAAGATCGCTACTTTCCGCGAGCTGGCTGATTTTATTGAATCCAGAATTAACTGATAAACTTAGATTGCTTTGTTATGCCAAACCGGCTTATAACAAGGTCGCACTAGTTGGGGAGATAGCGGTGCCCTGTAACCTGCAATCCGCTACAGCAGGGATGAATTCCCACACCCGGGCAAGTTCGAGTACTGTTTGGCCCTCGTAAGCGGTGTTGATGGATCGGTCTTGCGCAACGAGATCCCGTGAACCATGTCAGGTGGGGAACCAAGCAGCATTAAGCGGATTTTCCCGTGTGCCGCAGGGTCGCCGTTCCTGAGCTGGCTGCGAGGATACCGGGTATTCCCTTGTACAAATGTGGGTGTGCGATCTTGTTATGAGCCGGTTTTCCATAATTAAAAGGAGGTGGATACTATGTACCAGGCATTATACAGAAAATATCGGCCCCAGACCTTTGACGATGTTGCAGGTCAGATGGCCGTTACACAGACGCTGAAAACGCAGCTTCTCAGCGGGAAAATGAGCCATGCTTATTTGTTTACTGGCTCCAGAGGTACAGGTAAGACCACCTGTGCCAAAATTTTGGCTAAGGCTGTGAATTGCCTTGACCCGGTGGATGGCAATCCCTGTAACCGTTGTGCGGCTTGTAAAGCCATCGATTCCGGTTCCTGTATGGATGTTTTGGAAATCGATGCTGCATCCAACAACGGTGTTGACAATGTGCGCGACCTGCGCGATGATGCTATTTATACACCTTCTCAAGTGAAGAAGCGTGTATATATCATTGATGAGGTGCATATGCTGTCCATTTCGGCATTCAATGCGCTGCTGAAGATCATTGAAGAGCCCCCGGAGCACCTGCTGTTTATTTTGGCAACTACAGAACTGCACAAAGTGCCTGCTACGATCTTATCCCGGTGCCAGCGTTTTTCTTTCCGTCGGATCTCTCAGGAGGATATTGCGGCGCGCCTGCAGTATGTTGCCTATCAGGAAAATATTGATATGGACGAAAGCGCGGCCAGAGTGCTGGCCAGAATGGCTGACGGTGCTATGCGTGACGGTCTGAGTTTGCTTGACCAGTGCGCATCTGCAACTACCGGTGAACTTACCGCTGAGAAGGTGTATGCTTGCTTGGGTATTGCTGGTGAGCAGAAGTGCGCAGAACTCATGGGATATGTTGCAAAGGGTGATGTTACCAATGCCTTGAAGCTCTTTTCCCGGCTTTATGCTGAGGGTAAGGATGTTGGCGCATTGCTGGACGAAATGGCATGCCTTACAAGAGATCTTCTGATTCTCAAGAGCGCGCCAAAGGCCGGTATCACCATGCTTTCCGGTGTTGCTACGGATGCTGAGACTGCTCAGCTGGCCGAGGCTTTTTCCGGAGGAGAGCTTGTTCGCATGATGAGCCTTTTGGAAGATACCATGGCTGGTTTTACAAGAAGCGCGAGCCGGAGATTGGATGCTGAGCTTTGTATCATGCGCCTATGTCAGCCGGAGTTGCAGGCGGATACGGAAAGTATCAATGCGCGTCTGACGCGGCTGGAAGAGCAGATCAAAACCGGTGCGGTGTTAAAGACACCTGCTGCACCCGCTCCGCGGGAGGAGAAAAAGGTCGCGGCAGTTGTGAAAGAACCTGCTGTGGAAGAAACGATTATGGCTGAGGAACCGCCCGTTCCGGAACTGGCGGATGAAACACCCCTTGATTTTTGGTCAGAGCTTGTGAGCGCCGTCAGGAAAGAACTGAAGCCCCCGGTTGTCGGTTTTTTCACCACTGCGGATAATGCTTTGGTGCAAGGTAATATTAAGGGCGATCAGCTGATTCTCAAATGTTCTGATGAGTTCACGCTGAAGCTGGTTGACCGTCCGGATGTGTTGTCCCTGGTGAGCAGAAAGGCATCTGCGATTCTGAATCGCCCGGTAACTGCTGTTGCGGTTGACCGGAATGCTAAATCTGAAAGCACAAGGGGAATGGAGCAGCTCTTGAATTTTGGACGAGCCCACAGTGATATTGTAAAGGTTAAGGAAAATTAAGTTAGGAGATTCTGACATGGCAAAGAATAATTTTCGTGGTATGCCCGGCGGTATGAACCAGGCGGCCATGATGAAGCAGGCACAGAAAATGCAGCAGGAGCTGATCCGTATGCAGCAGGAGCAGGAGAGTAAGACTTATACTGCCTCCTCCGGCGGCGGAATGGTTAGTGCTTCTGTCAATGGTAAGCATGAGCTGGTGGATTTGCAAATTGATCCTGAGGCAGTAGACCCCGATGATGTGGAAATGCTGCAGGATATGGTCATTGCAGCTGTAAATGAGGCCATGCGTGCCGCGGATACAGATGCGGCAAATAATATGTCCCGGCTTACCGGTGGCCTGAATCTCGGCGGTATGTTCTAAGGAGGCATTATGCACTACTTTCCTGCAGCGCTGCAGGAGTTGGCAGATCAGTTCGCGCGGCTTCCCGGTATTGGTGGGAAAACTGCTCAGCGGCTTGCATTTTATATGCTCAGCCTGTCGGAGGATGAAGCGCAAAGCTTTGCGGATGCCATTCTTGCAGCCAAGAAAACCGTGCATACCTGCCCGGTATGCCAGAATATTACGGATCGGGAACTATGCCCTATCTGTGATGATGAGGATCGGGACGGCAGCGTTATTTGCGTTGTTGCTGAGCCTAAGGATGTGATCGCTCTGGAGCGCAGCAGGGAATACCGTGGCGTATATCATGTGCTGCATGGTGTGATCTCTCCGCTTAACCATGTGACGCAGGACGATATAAAGATTCGCGAGCTGTTGGCTCGGGTTGGTTCCGGCAGTGTGCAGGAGGTCATTATGGCCACGAATCCTGACACTGAGGGTGAAGCTACGGCTATGTACATCTCCCGGTTGCTTCGGCCTATGGAGGTCAAGGTGACTCGTCTTGCCTATGGCGTGCCTGTGGGCAGTCAGCTGGAGTATGCTGATGAAGTTACCCTCTCAAGGGCGCTGGAGGGGCGACAGGAAATATAAAAATTACCCGGCATCCATTGGGATGCCGGGTGTTTTGTTACATAGATGTGCCACCAATGGGTGGTACGGGAGTTGGCCGGGATGCGTCAAAGACTTTGCTTACATCAAAAAGGTCTTCCAGCTTTTCAGGATGGTGGAACATCCGGTAGCCGTCGATGTTTCTGCGGGAAGCGCGGAAATAGTTGTCACCCACCTGACACCAGGAGATGGCGGAGTCGACATTGAAGAAGTAGCGGAATCCGTCTTCATAAAGAGCCTTAAATTTCGCATTATCAAAGGAGTAGTTATATCGCCAGCCCTGAATGTCCGAGCCATTGGGGTAGAGCAGTACATCCACTTCACCGATGATACTTTCGCAGGTACTTTCCCACTTATCGGAGTCAACAGCCACATTCATATCAGCAATGTCACCATAGCGGGGGTGGCCGTAAGAGTGACTTGCCAGGATCCAGCCGTGGTCACGCAGGCATTGGGCAACGGCTTTGGCATCTTCTACTTCCTTTTGGTAAGCTTCCGTGCCGATCGTGCCCTCGTAAGAGGGCTTGGTACGGTAGCCAAAAACACCTTCATAACCGGTCACACCCAGGATCGCACGGGCACCGTGATAGGAAAAATCGGGATGTTCCTGAATGAAGGATTCCAGTACCGGAACCAGGTCATAATCGCCGGTGGTCACATTTCCGTTAATATCCATATATTCGCAGGTGGGGAATCCATCCTCGCCAATGACGATGCGGCTGGCAAAGCCGTCACCGTCGGTGCTGGCAAAGACAGGAGTTTCGTCTTTGCCGTGGCCACTGCCGATCATATAGCCATAGTAATTGACATCGTCCTGGCTCATTAAGAAAGGTGTTTTGCCTGCCGGCAGGCGAATGTTTCCGTATTCAAAACGCGCACCGGTATCGTCGACTACTTCATAGGCGATGTCGTAAGGGGAAACAAGAACATAGCCCCGGTCATACATGCTTTGCAGGATCGCCTTAAATTCCGGAATGGTGACCATATACAGGTTATAGCCTTTTTCTTCCTTGTCTCCGTCAAAAGCCCGGGAGGGGTCTACGATGAGGGAATGGAAGAAGATGTGGGTAATGCTGTCTAAGTCAGGATAAGGCTGCAGTAGACCGTCAGCTTGGGTATATTCGCTGATCTTTGCAGTAATTGCGCTTTGGGATTCGTAATCGGGAAATGTTTTCAGCAGTTCGATCGCACCTGTATAGTCATACCCAGCAGCAATAAAATCTGCTTTTTCAATCAGTGCATCAACTTGCTGTGCGATGGCGCTTAGGTCTGCCTGGGGTTCATCCTGTTCAGGTGAAGGGCGGTTACCCAACATTGCAGAGATCGTAGTTGCGGTAAACACCACCATGCAAATGCAGCAAATGCACAAAAAGCCAAGCATGATAGTAGGGGAATAGCGTCTAACAAAGCGTTTAAATTTTGATTTGGGTCGCCGAGGCCTTCTGCGGGGGGCATATCTCTGTTCAGCCATACCGGGATCCTCCTTGGTTGCTATATTTCTATTTCTTAGTATACCCAATTTTTCGATTTTTTTCAACTGATATTTTCAAAGAAAAAGGGCAGTCATCTGACTGCCCTTAATTAACCGATGGTATCAATAACTGTTTTCAAATATGTGGGGTTTGTTCCGCAGCAGCCGCCAAGAAGTGTTGCGCCGTTGTGTGCGCAGTCGCCCATAATTTTCGCAAATTCGTCAGGAGTCATGGAATATTCCGCAATTCCCTGTGAGTTAATAATCGGTTCGCCGGCATTAGGTTTACACAGAAGTGGACCGCGAACGGAGCGGCGCAGCTTGGTGACAAGATAAGGGGTCATCATATCTGCCGCTACACAGTTAAAACCTACGGCTGCGGCGCCGGTAAGTTCAAGTTCTCTAAGAACAGGGCCTGCATCCATGCCGGAAAAGAGCGAGCCGTCGGCAGTCATGGCAAAGCTGTACATGACAGCGCCTGCATTTTCCATTTCTGCAGCTGCTCCAATGGCCTCTGCCTCCAGAGGGTGCATAAGGGTCTCTGCAACTAAAATGTCGGCACCGCCGTCAATAAGACCGCGGATCTGTCTGCGGTAATTATCTATGAGCAGGTCGATATTATCCGGATCGCTGCTGTCTACAAATGCTGCCAAAGTGGTCAGATCGCCGGCAATAAGGCAATCCGGCGCAGCAGCGCGGGAAAGTGCTACAAGTTGGGCGTTAATGGCCTCGGTCTGTTTTTCCAGGCATACACGCTCTAACGAAATAGGCTGCGCTTGGAAAGAGGGGGCATAAATGATCTGACAGCCTGCTTGCGCGTACTGGCGCTGTAAAGTCAAAAGAATTTCCGGGTTGGCCAATACCCATTCTTCTGTGCAGGCATCCTTTGGCATTCCGGCAAGACGCAGATTTGAGCCGGTGGCGCCATCTAAATAGCGAAGGCCGCCTGCAATTTTCAGTTGAAATTCTTGCGTTGTGAGCATATACGTGTCCTTCCCGATGTTTTTCGTTATTATAGCCTATTTTGTAAAAGATTGCAAGAAACATTGACGAACAGGAAAATACTTGCTAGAATTAGGTTAAATTCTTTTATAAGGAGCGAATATCATGAAAAAATCTGTTTTAAGACAATATGCAAAACTGATCGTCCGCTGCGGTCTGAATGTACAAAAGGGCCAGGAGGTCATGGTATATGCTGACCTCGATCAGCCTGAGTTTGTGCAGATGGTCGTTGAGGAGGCTTATAAGGCCAAGGCAAAGAAAGTTACCGTGGAATGGCGTTATCAGCCTCTCAGCAAGATCCATGTACGTTACCGCTCTGTGACTACCATGGGCACTGTTCAGGAGTGGGAAAAGGCTAAGCTGCAGTATGCTGTGGATACCATTCCTGCAAGACTGCACCTGATCTCCGAGGATCCTGATGGCTTGAAGGGTATGAACATGAAAAAGATGGCAAAAGCTAGAAAGATGAGCTATCCAATTGTGAAACCTTATCATGACCAGCTTGAGGGTAAGGAGCAGTGGTGTATCGCCGCTGTGCCCGGTAAGGCATGGGCCAAAAAGGTTTTCCCCGGCGAGCGCACCAGCGTTGCTGTGGAAAAGCTGTGGGAGGCTATTTTGTCCACTTCCAGAGTGACCGACGATCCCATCAAGGCTTGGGAAGAGCACAATGCTGACTTGAAGAGCCGCTGCGATTATTTGAATTCTCTGGGTATTGAGAGTCTGCATTATACTGCTGATAACGGCACAGATCTCACCGTTGGTATGATCCCCGAGGCTATTTTCTGCGGCGGTGCAGAAACCAGCCGGCAGAATATCGTTTTCAATCCTAACATTCCTTCTGAGGAGTGCTTTATCTCTCCCATGAAGGGCAAGGCCGAGGGCATCGTTTATTCTACCAAGCCTCTGAGCTATCAGGGGCAGATCATTGACAAGTTCTCCATGCGTTTTGAAAACGGTAAGGTGGTGGAGGCTAAGGCTGAGGTAGGCGAGGAGCTGCTGAACACCATGCTCTCCATGGATGAGGGCGCAGCTTATCTTGGTGAGTGTGCGCTGGTTCCCCAGGCAAGCCCCATTTGCGAAAGCGGCATTCTGTTCTACAATACCCTGTTTGATGAAAATGCTGCCTGTCACCTGGCTGTAGGCATGGGTTTCCCGGACACCATTAAGGATAACCATAACAAGACCTTGGAAGAGTGTCGTGCTTTGGGTATCAACGATTCTATGATCCATGAGGACTTCATGATCGGCTGCGATACCATGAATATCGACGCTATTTGCGCCGGCGGTAAGGTCGTTCCCATCTTCCGCAATGGCAACTGGGCCTTTTAAGTAAAAAAATAAGAAATAAGCAAAAAAACACTTGCAATCCGTTTGCAGATATGTTATGATGTTCGGGCGATTGAGAATTGCCGGGGTATTATGCCCTTTTACATGAGAAGAAAGAGGTGAACAACATGAAGGAAGGTATCCATCCCAATTACGAACAGACTACTATTCGCTGTGCCTGTGGCAACGTCTTTACGACCGGTTCCACCAAGAAGGACATCCGCGTTGAAATCTGCTCTAAGTGCCACCCTTTCTATACCGGCAAGCAGAAGCTGGTTGACACCGGTGGACGTGTTGACCGTTTCAATAAGCGTTTTGGCCTGAAGTAAGACAAAGATCCGCACTGCGCAAGTAGTGCGGACTTTTTGTATATGGCGTATCTTTATTCCATGGAGGAAATATGGAAGCAAATTTTTCTATTCAACAGGAACGCGCTGTTCTCGTTGGTCTGAATGCAGACTGTTTTACACAGGAGCAGACGGCTACGGATGAAACGCTTGAGGAATTGGAAGCTCTTTTGGAAACCGCCGGCGGATTTTGTACGGGTAAAATCCTGCAGAACCGGCATACACCGGATTCCCATAGCTTTATCGGTGAGGGCAAGGCTCTGGAAGTCAAGATGCTTGCCGAGGTTACAGAATCAAATATGGTGATCTTTGACAATGAACTTTCCCCGGGTAACATCCGCGCTCTTGAGGAGATCGTTGGCGTTACGGTTTTGGACAGAAGTGCCCTTATTTTGGATATTTTTGCCCAGCGTGCCAAGACGAAAGAGGGCAGGCTTCAGGTAGAGTTGGCGCAATATCAGTATTTGCTGCCCCGCCTTTCCGGCATGGGTAAGAGCCTCAGCCGCCAGGGCGGCGGTATCGGTACCCGGGGCCCCGGTGAAACAAAGCTGGAGTCTGATCGGCGGCATATTCGTGAGCGGATCACCCGGCTTCAGCACGAGCTGGAGCAGGTGCGCCATGTGCGTGGCGTGCAAAGAGAGCGGAGAATGAAAAATTCTGTTCCGGTGGTTGCCATCGTTGGCTATACCAATGCAGGAAAATCTACGCTTCTGAATGCTTTGACCGATGCCGGTATCCCTGCCAACAACCGGCTCTTTGATACCCTTGATACCACTTCAAGACAGTTGACAGTATCGGATAATCTGGATGTTGTTCTGACGGACACAGTTGGCTTTATTGCCAAGCTGCCCCATCATTTGGTGGATGCATTCCGGGCAACATTGGAGGAACTTGAATATGCAGATTTGCTGCTGCATGTTATTGATGCATCCGACGAAAACCGGGAGCAGCATATTCATGTGGTGGATAAGCTGATCGGCCAATTGGCCAAGCCGGGGACACCTGTAATTCAAGTGTATAACAAAGCTGATCTCGCCAATTTGGAGGATATTCCCACAGGTGAGGATAAGGTGACCATTTCCGCTGCCAAGGGCCGTGGGTTAGATAGCCTTCTTGCTGCTATCGAAAAGGCCTTGGGTCAAAAGCGTCATCATATCGTTGTTACACTGCCGTATCATATGGGCGGTATGGTAGAGACGCTGCATGACAGCGCACAGGTGAAGAATGTAGATTACACGGCCGAGGGAATCGTGGTTGAAACCATCGTTGACCCCATTCTTTACGGCAGATTGAAAGAATATATCACAAAGGAGTGCTGACCTTGGAAGAGTATCTTGTGCCAAGCGGATACGGCGAGGATGAATTTATAGAAAAAAAGTCCCGTTTTATCGGCCGTGTTTGGCAGGTAGATACGGAGGAGGAAGCCTTGGCCAAAATCCAGGAAATGAAAAAGCTCCATTACGATGCTACGCATAATTGCTGGGCTTACATCATCAAGGACGGCGCGGTGCGGTTTTCTGATGACGGAGAACCCGGGGGAACAGCCGGGATGCCAATGCTCCAGGTTTTGGAGCGTGAGGGTCTTGCCAATGTTGTATGTGTTGTGACCAGATATTTTGGCGGTATCCTTTTAGGCGCGGGCGGATTGGTGCGTGCATATACAAAAGGTGCAAAGATTGCTGTGGATGCCGCAGGAAAGTCCATGAAACGGGTCTGGACAGTGCTTTATGTGCCGTGTCCTTACAATTTCTATGAGCGTGTTAAGCTTGAAGTGGAGGCTTTTGGCGGATTGATTCGAAACACAGAATTTGGCACGGAAGTGGAGCTGGAAATTCTTATGCCTGAGGCGCAAAGCGTTCCTTTTCAGGCAAGACTTACGGATATGAGTGCGGCCACTATTGATGCTATGGAAACCGGACAGGAGTACCGGGCGTTTCCTGTATGATCTGAAAGGAGCGGTAAGTTATGACCATTCGTGAAGAACTGGAATATCAGGAGCACAGGCGGCTCAATCCTCTTGCTGCCTTTGCAGATCAAAGTAAGGGCAGACCCATGCCGGCGCTGCAGGATGAGAATGATGTCCGCACTTGTTATCAGCGGGATACAGACAGGATCGTTCATAGCAAGGCGTTTCGCCGGCTGATGCATAAAACTCAAGTGTTCTTGCGGCCGGAGGGCGATCATTACCGTACACGCATGACTCATACCATTGAAGTATCCCGTATCGCAAGAACGGTGGCTCGGGCACTGGCATTGAATGAAGATCTGACAGAAGCGATAGCTTTGGGGCATGACCTGGGACACACTCCCTTTGGCCATGCCGGTGAGATCGCCCTGTCTGACTGCCTTGAACGTCCGTTCCGGCACAATGAGCAGAGCCTTCGGGTCGTAGATGTTCTGGAAAATGACGGGCAGGGGTTGAATCTGACATATGAGGTCCGTATGGGCATTTTGGGTCATACAGGGGATCGCGTTCCGGAAACGCTGGAGGGACAGATTGTTCGGATCTCTGACAGGTTTGCCTATGTGAATCACGATATTGACGATGCCATTCGTGCCGGCATTTTGTCCAGTGAGGATATACCGGATTCGGTAACGGCTGTTTTGGGAAACAGTTACCGCCAGAGGATCAACAGCCTTGTGTGCGATGTGATCGATACATCCCGTGAAGCAGGTAGTATCGTTATGTCTGACAGGGTTTCTAATGCTCTTAATGAATTGCGGGGATTTCTTTTTGAACGGGTGTACCGCAACCCTGTTGCCAAGGGTGAGGAGAGCAAAGCCAAAGATATGCTCTGCCGCCTTTATGAGTACTATACTGCAAATCCCCAGGCACTGCCGGAGACGTTTCAACCCCAGCTTTCCTTTGAGGGGATGGAGCGAACGGTGTGTGATTATATTGCTGGCATGACAGACAATTATGCTGTGGACAAATATACCGAGATTTTTATTCCTGCGACTTGGCAAATCCGGTAAAGGTATGTTATAATAGTTTTTTAGGAAAGGAGGTCAGGTTATGGCATTTCCCCAGTCTTTTATTGATGAACTTGTGGCTAGAAATCCTATTGAGGATGTTGTGGGTCAGTATGTGAATTTGAAACGGGCCGGTTCGAATATGTTTGGCCTGTGTCCTTTCCACGGTGAGAAAACTGCTTCGTTTTCCGTTGTGCCGGACAAGGGAATGTATTACTGCTTTGGCTGTCATAAAGGCGGTGGCGTCATCAATTTCCAGATGGAAGTGGAAGGACTTAGCTATCCCGATGCGGTTCGTGCCCTTGCTAAGCGGGCTGGGCTCGCTGTGCCTGAGGACGAGCAGTATCAAAGCCGCTATCGCGCACAGGAGCGCTTGTGGGCGCTGCATAAGGAAGCGGCGCGGTTTTTCCATGCCCAGCTGTATTTGCCTGTAGGTGAGGCTGCGCTTGCTTATGCGCTTGGCAGAGGTATGTCTAAATCCATTCTGACTACTTTTGGCGTAGGCTACGCACCTGATAGCTGGGATGCTATGGTCAAGGCCATGCGTGCGAAGGGGTATACCGACCAGGAACTGATTGATTCCGGTCTTGTGACCAGATCTCAAAAGAATAATAATCTTTTCGACCGATTCCGTGACCGGCTTATGTTCCCGATTATTGATGTGCGGGGGAATGTGATTGGATTTGGCGGCCGGGCGTTGAAAAATGATAAAGACACCGCGAAATATCTGAATTCCCCGGAGACCATGATCTTCAATAAGCGCAAGAATCTTTTTGGCTTAAATCTTGCTAAAAAGAGCAAGGCTGGAAGCCTTATTCTTGTGGAGGGCAATATCGATGTGGTAGCGCTGCATCAGTACGGCTTTGACAATGCTGTTGCTTCTCTTGGTACAAGCCTTACTGAGGAACAGGCAACCTTGATCACCCGATATGCTGAGCAGGTCGTTTTGATCTACGATAATGATAAAGCCGGTCAGAACGCTACAGCCCGAGCAATTCCGATTTTGGAAAAAGCCGGCTTGCAGGTTAAGGTGCTCAATATTCGTGATGCCAAGGATCCGGATGAATTTTTAAAGAAATTTGGTGCGGACAGATTCAAACTCTTGCTGGAAGAATCGTCTAACCGTGTGGAATATCAACTGAATACCATTCGCGGAAAGTATGATCTTCGGGAAGATGACCAAAAGGTCAAGTTTTTGCAGGAATCTGCAGAGCTTATCAGCACCTTGCGCAGTCCTGTGCAGCAGGAGGTCTACGGCCATCGGGTAGCAGAGGCAACCGGTATTAGCTATGATGCTATGAAGATCGAGATTGAGAAGGCCTACAAGCGCCGTGCAAACAGGGAAAAGAAAAGGCAGGAGAGTATTGATCTTGCACCAGCTAAGGCTATGCAGCCAAAAAGTAATGCCATTCGCTATGACAATATGAAATCTGCAATGGCGGAAGAAAAACTGCTTGCGCTTGCTCTGCACGCGCCTGCTTTGCTGGATGGTGTCGGTTCGCTTAGGAGCACAGATTTCTCATCTTCGCTTTTGGGCAGGGTTTTTGACCAGCTTTTGGAGCGCCATAATGGCGGTTACGAGGTTTCTGTGGCTGTTTTGGAGGATTTGTCCCAAGAAGAGATGTCCCACATTACAGGCATTTATCAGCGGCAGAACGGGCCTGTGAATGATCGTGCTTTTGCCGATTGCATGGCTATCATACGTGCGGAAAAACAGGCCGCAAGTGTCACCACAGAAGATGATCTTTTGGCTTACCAGAACAAGCTTAAGGAAAGAAAAGGATTCAAAGCATGACTTCACAGCTGCTTATGCAGAAAAATGCGACGCCGGTTTCTGCCGGTGAAGACGATATGCGTCAATACCTCAGCGAGATTCGCGCCTTTCCAAGGCTCACAATGGAGCAGGAGCGGGAATTGGCCATGCTCTGCGCTGCCGGAGACGAAGAGGCCATTCGAAAAATGGTCAACTCTAACCTTCGCCTTGTGGTCTCTGTGGCAAGGGAATATGCCGGACGCGGTGTGCCTCTCATGGATCTGATCCAGGAGGGAAGTATTGGGTTGCTGACAGCTGCAAGAAAATTTGACTACACACTGGATTTTCGTTTTTCTACTTATGCCACCAAATGGATTCGGCAGGGAATTTCCCGCTGTTTGGCTTCTCACGGCTTGATACGTGTGCCGCCTTATACTGTAGATAAGGTAAAAAAGATCCAGACCCGGCGCAGAGAACTGCTGCAGAAAAATGGGGCGGAGCCTACAGTTTATGAGCTTGCGGAGGCTTGCGATATACCGGAGCATAAACTTCAACAGATATTGCAGTTTATGCCGGATATTTACTCTTTGGATGCTCCTTTTTCTGAAGATGACGGTTCTCTTGCGATGCTTCTTGAGGATCTTCATGCCCCACAGCCATATGAAGAACTGATCCGCCGGGAACTTTTGCAAACCATGGATTCATTGATGTGCGATTTGAATGAACGGCAAAGAACTGTGCTTCGGCTCCATTTTGGCATGGAAGATGGTACCTGTTATTCGTTGGAACAGATCGGTGAAATGCTGGGGGTATCTAAGGAGCGTGCCCGGCAGATCGAACGGCAGGCCATGGACAAGCTGCAAAAGCAGGGTCAGCTGATCGGATTGGAGGATTTTTTGGAATGACATTATTGGAATATTCCTTTGAAATGCCGGATTGGGAAGTGGTATTGTCTTCTTTAAAACCCGGGCAGGAGTTTTCTGCTGCGGCATTTTTGACACTGATGGAATCCTGTTCCGATGAGGCCGTGGAGGATGCGATCATATTATTGCAGGATAAGGGAATTTGCTTGGATCTGTCCTCATTGCCGGAGACTTTTGGCAACGGAGAGACAACCCTCCGCCTTCGCAGGGAGTTTCAGCTTGTGAAGGAAGATGTTCTTCTTAAAAAGCTGGAGGAAAATGATCCTCTGAGACTATGTCTTGAGGAGATTGCAGCCGGTGATGTCTCGGATTCATTGGAAAATTTGGCGGGGAAATTACTGGCCGGCGACAAAAATGTAGTTGCGGAACTGACTAGTCTGATGCTGCCCCAAGTGGTAGCTGCTGCATACGAAAATGTGGGTCACGGTGTTTTGCTCCTTGATCTGATCCAGGAGGGGAGCCTCGGCCTCTGGCAGGGGATTCTTGCATATAGCGGTGGTGACCTGTTAGATCATTGCATGTATTCTGTCCGGATGTCTATGGCCGCGGCTGTGATCGGGCAGCTGCGTGCGGATGGACTGGGTCAGCGGCTGCGCAAGTCCATGGAGGACTATCAGGCCGTGGATGAGAGATTGCTGGCAGATTTGGGTCGAAATCCCACATTAGAGGAGATCGCATTGCAGCTTCACATTACTATGGAGGAAGCGGTGCAGGTTCAGGAAATGCTTGAGTCTGCCAGGATGATGGCCCGGGCAATTCCGGAGGAAAAGGAAGAAGACCCGCAGGAAGATCTTGCGGTGGAAGATACTTCTTATTTTCAAATGCGCCAGAGGATCGAAGATTTGCTGTCTGATCTTTCAGAGGAAGAGGCAAAGCTTTTGTCCCTGCGTTTTGGCTTAGACGGGAAACCTCCTATGACCCCGGAAAATGCGGGAAAGTACTTGAAGATTACTCCGGAGGAAGTTGTTCTGCGCGAGGCGCAGATCTTGGCAAAACTTCGGACAAATAAGGATAATTAAGGAGATATATATGAGCAAGACATATTCTATCGCCATTGACGGCCCTGCCGGTGCAGGTAAGAGCACCATTGCACGGGCACTTGCAAAGGAATTGGGTTTTTACTATGTGGATACAGGTGCGATATACCGTACTGTTGCATATTTCATGGATATTCTGGGTGTCAGCCCCAAGGATGTTGACGGTGTGGAACGCTATATTGACGAGCTGACCATTAAGATCGAGTATGATGAAGACGGCGTGCAGCACATGATCATGAACGGCATGGATGTATCTGGTGAGATTCGCACGCAGGATATTTCTCAGAAGGCAAGTCTTGTATCTGCCCATGCGGTTGTGCGTGAGGTTTTGCTGGATATGCAGCGTAACGTTGCCAAGGAGCACAATGTGATCATGGACGGCCGTGATATTGGCACGGTTGTTCTGCCCAAGGCAGATGTGAAGATCTTTTTGACTGCTTCTCCAGAGGTGCGTGCAAAGCGTCGTACAGATGAGCTGATCGCCAAGGGTCAGAAAGCCGATTATGAAACCATTCTCAAGGAGATCGTTCAAAGAGACTATCAAGATACTCACCGTGAGATCGCGCCCCTGAAGATGGCGAAGGATTCCATCAAGGTGGATACTTCTGATTTGGATATTGACGGTGTGCTTGCAGCCATTCGCAAGATCGTCGGGGAGAAGATCGCTTTATGAGCGTGAAAATCGCAAAGAGTGCCGGTTTTTGTTTTGGTGTCAGCCGCGCGGTAGATATGGTGGAAAAGGCGGCCTGCGAGGGCAAAGAGGTTGTTACGCTGGGGCCTATCATCCATAATCGCCATGTGGTGGAGCACTTTAACAAAATAGGTGTACGGGTGATTGATTCCCCGCAGCAGGCACGGCCGGGAATGACGGTAATCATTCGTTCACATGGCGTTTCCAGAGAGGTTTATCAGCAACTTCTTGACAAAGGTGTTGAGGTGGTAGATGCTACCTGCCCGTTTGTTAAGCGTATTCACGGCATTGTAGAGAAAGCTGAGCAGGAGGGAAGAACTCCGCTGATTATGGGAACTCGTTCCCATCCTGAGGTGGAGGGGATCGCCGGCTGGTGCTGTAATGGAATGGTGTTTGAAAGCACCGAGGAGCTTGCAGATTGGGTCGAAAAAAAGGGTATTTCCCCGGACCTGCCGGTATGCATGGTCAGCCAGACCACATCTACGGAAAACTCTTGGAAAAAAAGCGTTAATTTTGCAAAAAAACAGTTTACTAACTTGGAAATCTTTGATACAATATGCAGAGCAACAGAATCCAGGCAGTCAGAGGCAGCGCAGTTAAGTGAAGCCTGTGAGGCTATGGTGGTGGTGGGGGATGCCAAAAGCTCCAATACCGGCCGTCTTGCCATGATTTGCAGGGAACGCTGTGAAAAGGTCGTCCTGGTGGACAACGCATCGGTATTAAGTGCGGACTTTTTTGACGGTGTTGCTACGGTTGGAATCACTGCCGGTGCATCTACTCCGGCGTGGATAATAAAGGAGGTCAATAAGACTATGAGCGAAATTATCAATGCTGATGCTGTTCAGGAGGAAAACTTTGAGGAACTCCTCGAGCAGTCCATCAAGACTTTAAATACAGGAGATAAGGTCACTGGCGTCGTCACTGCTATCGGTACCACCGAGATCCAGGTCGACTTGGGCACGAAGCATGCAGGCTACATTCCCTATGACGAAGTTAGCGCTGATCCTTCTGTAAAGCCTGAGGACATTCTCAATGTGGGCGACCAGATCGAGGTGTTCGTTGTTCGGGTAAACGATCAGGAAGGTACTGTTCAGCTTTCCAAGAAGAAGCTGGACGGCATGAAGATTTGGGACGACATTGCGGTCTATGCCGAGGAGAAGACCACTGTTGAGGGTGTGATCACTGAGGAGAACAAGGGTGGCCTGGTTGCTACTATTAAGGGCATCCGTGTGTTCATCCCCGCTTCCCAGTCCGGTATTGCCAAGGGTGGCGATATGGCTTCCGTTGTTGGCCAGACTGTGAAGATGAGAATCACTGAGGTCAATCGTGCCCGTCGCCGTGTGATCGGCTCTATCCGTGCTGTAAGCTCTGAGGAGCGCAAGGCTAACCAGGAGAAGATCTGGGCGGAGATCGAGGAAGGCAAGAAGTACCATGGTACTGTTAAGTCCCTGACCTCCTACGGTGTATTTGTTGACATCGGCGGTGTTGATGGCATGGTGCATGTTTCCGAGCTGAGCTGGAACCGCATCAAGACTCCCGCTGACGTTGTTTCTGTGGGCGATGAGATCGACGTTTATGTTATTTCTTTTGATCCTGAGAAGCACAAGATCTCTCTGGGTTACAAGACTGCTGAGATGAATCCCTGGAATCAGTTCATGACCACCTACAATGTGGGTGATGTAGTGGATGTTAAGGTTGTAAAGCTCATGACCTTTGGCGCATTTGCTGAGATCA
>JAZSFE010000017.1:0-3994 GCA_045532105.1 Faecousia sp. | reverse complement strand
ATAGCCTTGCAGGCCAGCATGGTCTCGTAGCAGTCCAGCTTGGAAACCAGTTCTGCAGGTGCGTGCATATTCAGTACAGGTACGCCGGCATCCACAGTGGGGATATTGCGGTTTGCCATGTAGGCAGCCACAGTACCGCCGCCGCCCTGATCGACCTTGCCCAAGGTAGCGATCTGCCAGATCACGCCTGCGTTTTCAAAGGTGGTGCGGATATGGCCCATGACCTCAGCAGAGGCATCGGATGCGCCACCCTTGCCGCCCCGGCCGGTGTACTTGCAGATGGAAACACCGTAGTTCAGGCTGGAATTGTTCCGCTTGTCGCAGGTCTCGGGGAAGTTGGGATCATAAGCATTGGAAACGTCTGCACTGAGGCAGAAGGAATTGGCAAAGCAATCAGCCAGCTTCACACCCTGTGCATCGCACAGGCCGCCCATGAAATGCTCGAAATATTGGCTCTGCATACCGGAAATACCCACAGAACCGATCTCTTCTTTGTCTGCCAAAATGCAAACAGCGGTCTTTCTGGGGGTGGGGATGTTGAACAGGGATTCCAACTCAGCATAAGCGCAAACCCGGTCATCGTGGCCGTAGGCGCTGATGAGGCTGCGGTCAAAGCCCACTTCCCGGCATTTTCCGGCGGGCACTACAGTGAGCTCAGCAGACAGGAAGTCTGTTTCGATCATGCCGTATTTTTCGTTGAGGATCTTCATGATGTGCAGCTTCACCAGATCCGCGCCTTCGCCTTCCAAAGGCTCAGTGCCCAGGATCACATTAAGCTGCTCAGCGGCAATGACCTTGCCGGCAGTCTTCTGCATCTGGTCGGCAGACAGATGGATCAGCAGATCAGAGACCATGAAAACGGGGTCGTTATCATCTTCACCAACGGTAATGGTGACCATGCTGCCGTCCTTGCGGTACACAGCGCCGTGAATGGCCAGAGGAACAGTGACCCACTGGTACTTTTTGATGCCGCCGTAATAATTGGTCTTAAAGTATGCGATTTCAGCATCCTCGTACAGGGGATTGGGCTTTAGGTCCATACGGGGGCTGTCCACATGGGCAGCGCAGATGTTGGCACCGTTGGCCAGACTTTCCGTGCCGATCACAGCAAGAGCAATGGCTTTGTCCCGGTTGTTGTAATAGATCTTGTCGCCGGGGTTTGCTGTCATACCCGGGGTAAAAGGCTTAAAACCGTTCTTTTCAGCCTCACAAATGGCCCAGGCAGTGGCTTCACGCTCGGTTTTGCAGGCATCCATAAAGGCCATGTAGCGTTTGCAGTAAGCTTCCATTTCTGCGCGCTGTTCGGCATTGATCCGGGCAAAGCCGTTCTTGGGAGCAGCAAGCAGAGATTCACGCAGTTCGTCGATATTCATAAAGAAATTCTCCTTTACTGTTTTTCTTTCATTATACTAAGGCTATCGTAAAAAGCAAGACATTTTGCGGTGAAGGATTCCGGGGTGGTGTCATTTATGAGCACACAGTCGCATTTTTCCCGAAACCAGTCATCTTCATGCTGGGAAAGGATCCGTTTTTCGGCATATTCCCGGGAGATCCCGTCCCGGAGCATAAGACGATCGATCCGCGCCTGCATGGGCGCAAGTACAGCCACAGTTACATCGCAAAGCTCTGATAAACCGCTTTCAAACAAACCAATGGCATCTATGGCGATAAAATCGCTGCCTTGGGATAAGATTTGCAGGATCTTCTGCTTGACGGCACTGTGGGTGATCTGGTTTAGTTCCAGCAGGGCATTTTTGTCTGAAAATACCATATTGCCCAGTTTTTTGCGATCCAGCTGATCGTTTTCAAAAGCTTCCGGGAAGCGCAGGGAAATGGCTTGCAGCATGGCGGTGTCTGTTCGCAAAAGATCGTGATAAATGGCATCGCAGTCAAGGATAAGCGCGCCTTTTGTTTTTAAGATTTCCAGCAGGGTGGTTTTTCCGCATCCGGATCCGCCGGTAATACCCAGGATCATAGCTCCACCTCCGCATCAACGATGTGGAAAGCCGCGGCTTTCTTCAACCGGTTTTGCACAGCGTAGGCAAGACCTTCGCCAGCGGGACAGCGGGCATAGATGTGGCGAATGCTTGGATCATCCAATTCCCGCAGCGCGGCAAACAGGCCGGCGGACAAGGTGGCAACATCACACGCTTTGCCATAGGATAGGGGAGCGCAACCATGGTACAAAGGAAACTCTTCCTCAAAACACAGCACCCGGTCACCGGGGGCAAAATGCCGACGGATATATGCAGCCGCTTTTTCGCTGCTGCCGGAGACGATGGTCAGCTCGCTGTCCGGTGCGTAGTGGCGGTATTTCATGCCGGGAGCTTTGACCACGGCATCCTTGTCAATTTGAGAGGTAACGGCTTGGTCAATTACAAGATCTCCCAAAACCTCAATGAGCTGCTCCGGGGTAATGCCGCCGGGGCGAAGCAACCGAGGCCGTCCATCGCTTAGATCGACGATGGTAGACTCCACGCCCACACGGCAAGGGCCGCCGTCCACAATGGCATCGATCTTTCCGTCGTGGTCATGCAGAACGTGCTGAGCGGTAGTGGTAGAGGGTTTTCCGGAAATGTTGGCAGAGGGTGCGGCCAGGGGGACATCTGCAAGGCGGATGATCTTTCTGGTCACCTCATTGTCCGGACACCGGACAGCCACCGTATTCAAACCGCCGGTGGTGCGCTTCGGCACTATGCTTTTTGCTTGCATCACAATGGTCAAAGGGCCGGGCCAGAATTTTTCTGTCAAAGCGTAGGCGGATTCCGGAATGTTCTTGCAATATTTATGAATGTCCCCAGGATCTGCCACGTGAAGGATTAAGGGATTGTCCTGAGGCCTGCCCTTGGCAATAAAGATCTTGGCAACGGCATCTGCATCAAGACCGTTTGCGCCCAAACCGTATACAGTTTCTGTGGGGATAGCCACAAGACCGCCTCTGCGGATGATCTGCGCGGCAAGAGCCGGTGTGTCTTTCCCGTTTCCGGGGAAAAACAGGGTCTGCATACAGACACCTCCTTTGGATCAATCGTGAAGTGAAAGAAGCAGCTGCGGGGGCAGCTGCTTCCGGATAGTTGCGATTATACAGTGGGCTGGTTGGCAGCTTCGATGATCTTAACGAATTTCTCGGGAACCAGGGAAGCACCGCCGATGAGGCCGCCGTCGATGTCGGGCTGAGCCAGCAGCTCGTAAGCGTTCTTTTCGTTCATGCTGCCGCCATACAGAATGGAAATGGCGCGGGCATTCTTGGAGGAGTACAGCTTACGGACAACGGTACGGATGGTCTCGCAGACTTCCTCAGCCTGCTCGGGGGTGGCGGTCAGGCCGGTGCCGATGGCCCAGATGGGCTCGTAGGCGATGACGATCTTCTTCATGGCGGCAGCGTCAACGTCGCGAAGGGCAATCTTGAGCTGGGTGGTGATGACCTCGTTTGTGATGTCGGCCTCGCGTTCCTCAAGGCTCTCGCCGACGCAGAGGATGGGACGAAGACCGGCGGCACCGGCAGCGAGAACCTTCTTGTTGACGGTTTCGTTGGTCTCGCCGAAGTACTGACGGCGTTCGCTGTGGCCGATGATGACATACTTGACACCCAGAGAGGTCAGCATCTCGGCGGAAACCTCACCGGTGTAGGCACCGGAAGCCTCGTAGTGCATGTTCTGGGCACCGACGGAGATGCGGCAGCCGCGGACAGCCTTGATGGCATTGGGAAGGTCGACAAAGGGAACGCAGACAACGGTCTCACACCACTTGGTGCGCTGCACGAGAGGACGGAGCTCGTTGATGAGGGCGCGGGTCTCGGCGGGGGTCTTGTTCATCTTCCAGTTGCCGGCGATGATGGTCTTGCGATAGGCACGGTTCATAAGAGAGTACTCCTTTTTTATGTGAAGAAAATTGATTTGCGTAATTTGACCGGCGGGCGAAGAGCGTTGCCGGACTTCGCCGCGCCGGGGAAGAGGTATGCGCTATGAGCTGAATTACTTATCCAGCAGGCAGG
>JAZSFE010000043.1:0-34329 GCA_045532105.1 Faecousia sp. | reverse complement strand
AAACAATCATTTACCGTACGCAGTATCACGTACCATACAACGGTGTCATCCTGAGGGAGCGAAGCGAGTCGAAGGATCTTTCCAGCATCAAAATAGGATACGCACAAGATTCTTCGACTGCGCATCTTCGATGCTCCGCTCAGAATGACACAGTATACGGTAGGTTTTATGAAATTCGGTTTGAATACCGTAATTTTGCATGATGCATTACGAATGATGCATTTGATTGTCTGTCCATTTTTTGCGGATTGACATTATTCTGCGGCTGGGATAAAATTATAGCAGTTTGACGGAAATGAGGATAAACTATGAGCGAAAAACTGGAACGGAAATACGGCTTGTTCACCGCAGTGTGTATGGTGGTTGGCATCGTAATTGGCTCCGGTGTATTCTTTAAAGCCAAGGATATTCTGAATCTGACCGGCGGTAATATGCCGCTGGGCGTTTTGGCGTGGGTTATAGGTGGCGTGATTATGCTGGTCAGTCTTCTGACCTTCTCCTTTATGGGTCAGAAATACGAGCGCGTCAACGGACTTGTGGACTATGCCGAGGCCACCGTAGGCCCGAAATACGGCTACTTTATGGGTTGGTTTACTGCTACCATTTATTTCCCCAGTATGACGGCGGTACTGGCGTGGGTTTCTGCCATGTTTACGATGATATTCATCAACTCCGCTTTTCCCGGTCTGCAGCTGACGGCTGCGCCGGATACCAGTCCCCACACGATGGCACTGACCTTGTTTTATCTGTGTATGATCTACGGGATGAATGCACTGTCACCCAAGCTGGCAGGTAAATTCCAAACCGGCACCACGGTGATCAAGATGATTCCGTTGGCACTGATGGCAGTGGTGGGTTTGATTGCAGGTCTGATCAGCGGCAGATTGCAGCAAAACTTTGTTACCACTGCGGTGACCACGCAGGTGTCCGGCAATCCTTTGTTTGCATCGGTGTGCGCTACAGCCTTTGCCTATGAAGGCTGGATCATTGCCACCTCCATCAATTCAGAAATCAAGAACTCCAAGAAAAACCTGCCAAGAGCCTTGATCTTGGGCGGACTGGTCATTGCAGGCATTTATCTTCTGTATTATATCGGCGTTGCCGGCGGCGCAACCAACCAGCAGCTGTTGGATCAGGGCGCAGCGATTGCCTTTACCAATCTGTTCGGCAATTTCTTCGGCAATGTGCTGAATCTGTTTGTTGCCATTTCCTGCCTGGGTACTGCCAACGGCTTGATGCTGGGCTGCACCCGCTGTATGTACTCCATCGCCAACCGGGGCGAAGGCCCCGACCCTCAGATGTACGGTCAGGTGGATAAAAACACCAATATGCCCGGAAATTCCGCCATCTTTGCGTTGATGGTAACGGCTGCCTGGTTCTTGTATTACTATATCACCAACATTGCAAAGCTGTGGGAAGGCCCCTTTGCCTTTGACTCTTCTGAGCTGCCCATTATCACTATCTACCTGATGTATTTGCCTATGCTGATTCAGTGGATGCGCAAGGAAAAGGATCAGAATGTGCTGCGGCGTTTCATTATGCCGGGACTGTCTCTGTGCGGCAGTGTATTTATGGTGATTGCATGTATTTTCAGTCATAAAATGGGCTGCTTGTGGTATATGATTGTCTTTATAGTGATTATGACCATCGGCTGGATTGCAGATCTTGCAGGAAAAAACAAAACGGCGACAAGGGGGAAACACAAAAAATGGAAAAAATAACCAGCTTTACCATTGATCATATTAAATTGCAACCGGGACTTTATGTGTCCCGAAAGGATAAGGTCGGCACGGAAACGGTGACGACCTTCGACCTGCGGCTGACATCTCCCAATGAAGAGCCGGTGATGAACACGGCAGAAATGCACACCATAGAGCATTTGGCTGCCACCTATTTGCGCAATGAACCACAGTGGAAGGAGCGGGTGCTGTACTTTGGCCCTATGGGCTGCCGTACCGGCTTTTATCTGCTGCTGGCAGGGGATCTTACCTCCCGTCAGGTACTGCCTTTGGTCAAAGACTGCTTTGCCTTTATCCGGGATTTTTGCGGGGAAGTTCCCGGCGCATCGGCAAAGGACTGCGGTAACTATTTGGATATGAATCTGCCAATGGCAAATTATTGGGGCGACCGGTATGCAAGCTTGCTGGAAACAGCGGATGACACCCGGTTGATTTACCCGGAATAAGGAGGAATATGATGGCAAAGCTTGGCATTATCGGAGCAATGGATATTGAAATCCAGACCTTGAAGGGATCTATGGAAAATTTGACCGTGACGGAAAAGGCCGGCACAGAGTATTATGAGGGCACGTTGTGGGGACTGCCGGCGGTGCTGGTAAAGTGCGGAATCGGTAAGGTCAATGCGGCAATCGGCGCGCAGATAATGTGTGACCTCTTTGATGTGACCCACATCGTCAACACCGGCATTGCCGGGTCTTTGCACCCGGAACAGGATATTGGTGATCTGGTGGTCAGCAGTGATGTATGGCATCACGATTTTGACTGCGTGAAATTCGGCTACCCCATCTGCAAAATTCCCGGAATGCCCCAGAGCTTTCCGGCAGACGAAAAAATGATCGAGCTTGCACGGCAGGCAGCAGAACTGACCGGTAGCGGTGTGCGTGTGGGCAGAATCGCCAGCGGCGATCAGTTTGTGGCAGATCAGGAGCTGAAGGATCGGATCATTGAGCGAACCCAGGCTCTGTGTACAGAGATGGAGGGTGCAGCTATCGCCCAAACGGCATACCGCAACGGTATTCCCTTTGTGATTCTGCGCTGCATTTCCGACAAGGCAGATAACTCTGCAGAAATGGACTACCCCTCCTTTGAGGCAATGGCGGCAAAGCGCTGCGCTCATGTGACGATGATGCTGGCTCACTTCCTGACTGTGGGATCATAAGGTGAACGGATATGGACAAAAAATACTACCTTGCCTCCGGCGCAGTGGTGACCGGAGATGTAGAGCTGGGGCAGGACGTTTCTGTCTGGCACAATGCGGTGCTGCGGGGTGACAGCGGTAAAATCACAGTCGGCGACCGCAGCAACATTCAGGATTGCTGCATTCTGCACGAAAAAACCACTGTGGGTGCAGACTGCACAGTGGGTCACGGCGCCATTTTGCACGGCTGCACCGTTGGTGACGGCTGCCTGATCGGGATGGGTGCCATCGTTTTGAACGGCGCAGTTCTGGAAGAAGGCTGTTTGGTAGGTGCCGGTGCATTGGTGACCGGAAAAACCAAAGCGCCTGCCGGCTCTGTGCTGCTGGGAAGTCCGGCACAGATTGTCAAGCAGCTGACATCGGAGCAGATGCTGCAGCAAAAGCAGGATGCAATGCACTATGTGCATTTGGCGAAAACTACTTTGGAATGGTAATGGTCAGCACGATCTGACTGTCGGTTTCCCGGCGCTCGGATATGGCAGGAATGCCGGATTTTTGAATTCGGGTTAAGTTTTGCGTTACGTGCTTAATGAAATGATCCACATTGGCCTGAGGCGGTTTTTTGCTTTCGGTCTTCAGCAGGTCATCGATATATTGCTCAGTGCGGGACACACTCAGCCCCATTTTGACAATATAGGCGATGACCTGCAGTTTTTCTGTCTCGGTGGGCAGCTTCAGCAAGGCTCTTGCGTGGCGTTCTGTCAGCTGGGCCTGACGCAGCGCATCCAAAACCGGCCCGGAGTGGCGCAAAAGACGCAGTTTATTGGCAACAGCGCTTTGACTTTTACCTAAGACCCGGGCAGTTTGTTCCTGACTCATAGACCAGTTGGACATCAAAAGACTAATACCCCGCGCCTCTTCAATAAAGTCCAGATCCTGCCGCTGCAGGTTTTCCACCAGCGCTACCATACCGGACTCCTGATCGCTCATATTCATCACAATGCAGGGAACTTCAGATAGTCCTGCTAAAATCCCGGCCCGCAACCGGCGTTCTCCGGCAATCAGCTCGTATGTATTGCCTACACGCCGGACAGAAAGTGGCTGCAGGATTCCATGCCTGCGAATGCTTTCACACAGCTCCTGCAGCGCATCCTCCCGAAAGACGGTTCGAGGCTGGGACGGGTTGGGACGGATATTTTTTGCCGGCAGAAAAATCACTCTGCCGGTTTCCATGTAGGTGCGGATTTTTTGGCACTGCATACTGGTTCCTCCTTGGTTGATGTGCTACCATTCTATCCCAGTCAAAATTCAAAAAACCACGAAATCAAGAGGGAAATGACTGGAAATCACTCGACAGAAAGCCATCCTCCGTTGCATCCTTTTCCAATGTGTGCTACAATGAAACAAATTATGGTTTGCCCACCGAAAATGCGTGTGCAAACAAGCCCAAGCGATCATAAATTAGAATTTATCGTAGCATGTACAGTGCAACGCCAATGCCCCCCTTGCCTAAAGGGGGGAAGGTTTTGCGAAAAGCAAAACCAGGGGGGATATTGTTGTTAATAGAAAAGTGGTTGCTATATCACAGTTTTTTGCATCCCCCAGTCAAAAATCAAATAGATTTTTGCCAGACACCTTTAGGCAAGGGGCCCTTTGGTGAAAGCCTATTCGTTGCAGCGATAAACAATCATTTACCGCACCGAACAACGGTGTCATCCTGAGCAAGCGAAGCGAGTCGAAGGATCTTTTCGGTGGTACATTGCTGATACGCAGAAGAGTCTTCGACTGCGCTGCTTACAGCAGCTCCGCTCAGAATGACACAGTATACGATAGGCTTTGTAGAATTTGGTTAGCGCGATAAACAATCATTTATGTGATTAAGGAGAGATCCCGATGGAAACGAGAAAGCTATATTATGAGGACTGTCATATCCGGCAGTTTACCGCTACCGTCACCGATTGTCAGGAAGCTGCAGGCGGCTGGAAGATCACGTTGGATCAGACGGCTTTTTATCCGGAAGGCGGCGGTCAGGCCTGCGATCTTGGCACACTGGGCAATGTAAAAGTGCTGGACGTTCAGGAGGAAGGGGAGCAGGTAGTCCATCTGTGTGAGAGTCCTTTGCAGGCATGTCAGGTGGTGGAAGGCTTTATTGACTGGGACAGACGGTTCGACCTGATGCAGCAGCACACCGGCGAGCATCTGCTGTCGGGTATGATCCACGACCGGTTCGGTTACCACAATTCCGGCTTTCACGTGGGAGCGCAGGTGATGGAGGTGGACTTTGATGGGCCTATTCCTGCCGATGCACTGGCGGAATTAGAGCAGCAGGCCAATGCCCTTGTTTGGGCGAATTTGCCGGTAAACTGCTACTATCCTTCCAAAGAGGAATTGCCGACTGTCACCTACCGCACCAAGCGGGAGCTGCCCTGGCCGGTGCGGATTGTGGATATTCCCGGTGGCGACACCTGCGCGTGCTGTGGTGTTCACGTGAAGAATACCGGCGAGGTTGGACTGATCAAGATTCTCTCCTGCGTGAAATTTCACAGCGGTGTCCGTCTGGAAATGGTTTGCGGTGACAGAGCCTATCGGTATATGAAGCATATTTTTGACCAGAACCGGCAGATTTCCCAGCTGTTGTCTGCCAAAATGACGGAAACTGCACCGGCGGTGCAAAAGCTGATGGATGGCTACAGCAGCGAAAAATACCGTGCTGCCGGTCTGGAAAAGAAAGTGTTTGAAGCCATTGCTGCCGGATATCAGGGGCAGCAGTGGGTCGTGCATTTTGCGCAGGATTTGACCGGCGGCGGTGTTCGGGAGTTGGCGGATCAAATTGCCCGGGTCTGCGATGTGGCGGTGGTGCTGTCCGGTACAGATGATAGCGGTTATCAAATCTGCATTGTCAGCAAAAGCACCAATGTGAAGGAACTGGGAACCCGGGCAGTTCAGACCCTGAACGGCAGGGGAGGCGGTAAGGATTTTGCCTTTCAGGGCACTTTGAAAGCCACAAAAGAGCAGATCAAAGCCTTCTTCACGCGAGAATAAAAAAGGAAACGACACAATCTTTTGTATTCGTATTTGTACAAAAGCTATAAAATTATCCCGTAAAAAATGTGGAATTTTGCAAAACAACCACTTTACAAGGGCATTTTCTTATAGTATAATGATGCTGTATGGGGAAAATTTCCCTGCAGAAAAAATCAATTATGCTGCGTAATGCAGCAATAAAAAATTGGAGGAATTACCATGTCTGTAAAAGTTGCTATTAACGGTTTTGGTCGTATCGGCCGTCTGGCTTTCCGTCAGATGTTCGGCGCTGAGGGCTACGAAGTTGTCGCCATCAATGACCTGACCTCTCCCAAGATGCTGGCTCACCTGCTGAAGTACGACTCCACTCAGGGTAACTATGCTGCCCAGGGTCACGTTGTTGAAGCTGGCGAGGATCACATCGTTGTCGATGGCAAGAAGATCACCATCTATGCTAAGGCTAATGCTGCTGAGCTGCCCTGGGGCGAGCTGGGTGTTGACGTTGTGCTGGAGTGCACCGGTTTCTACACCTCTAAGGCTAAGGCTCAGGCTCACATCGACGCTGGTGCTAAGAAGGTCGTTATCTCCGCTCCTGCCGGCAACGATCTGCCCACCATCGTTTACAATGTTAACCACGAGACTCTGACCAAGGAAGACAACATCATCTCTGCTGCTTCCTGCACCACCAACTGCTTGGCTCCCATGGCTAAGGCTCTGAACGACCTGGCTGTTATCGAGTCCGGCATTATGTGCACCATCCACGCTTACACCGGCGACCAGATGATTCTGGACGGTCCCCAGAGAAAGGGCGACCTGCGCCGCAGCCGCGCCGGCGCTGTGAACATTGTTCCCAACTCCACCGGTGCTGCTAAGGCTATCGGCCTGGTTATCCCCGAGCTGAACGGCAAGCTGATCGGCGCTGCTCAGAGAATCCCCACTCCCACCGGCTCCACCACCATTCTGAACGCTGTTTGCGCTAAGAGCGTGACCGTTGAGGAGATCAATGCTGCTATGAAGGCTGCTGCTACTGAGTCCTATGGCTACAACGAGGACGAGATCGTTTCCTCCGATATCATCGGTATGCGTTACGGCTCCCTGTTCGATGCTACTCAGACTATGGTCTGCAAGCTGCCCGACGGCAAGACTCAGGTTCAGGTTGTTTCCTGGTACGACAACGAGAACTCCTATGTTTCTCAGATGGTCCGCACCATCAAGCACTTCTCCACTCTGCTGTAATTGATAACATAACGCCAAAAGCCGCTGCCCAAATGGACAGCGTCTTTTTTTATACTCTTTAACGAATGCCGTAATTTTCAATAATATAATCCATATCCTTATCGCCGCGGCCGGAAAGATTGATAAGAATAGAACCTGTACCCATCTTCTTAGCCAGTTCCATGGCATAAGCCACAGCGTGGGCGCTTTCAATGGCAGGGATAATGCCCTCCATACGGGCAAGGGCAAAAAACGCATCAATGGTCTGATCGTCGGTCACTGCATCGTAGCTGACTCTTCCCAAATCATGCAGGAACGCATGCTCCGGGCCGGAAGACGGATAATCCAAACCACTGGCCACGGAATACACCGGGGCAGGCTCGCCATTTTCATCCTTCAGCATAATACTGTTAAAGCCGTGCATAATGCCCTCTGTGCCGAATTTCAGGCTGGCGGCATGATCACCCAGCTTCGGGCCGCGGCCCAGGGGTTCCACACCGTAAAGTTCCACAGGGTCATTCAAAAATCCACTGAACATGCCCATGGCATTGGAACCGCCGCCGACACAGGCGACCACCGCATCAGGCAGCTCGCCGGTCATGCCCAAAAACTGCTCTCTTGCCTCGATGCCTACAATGCTCTGGAAATCCCGCACCATCATGGGGAAAGGATGGGGGCCTAAAACAGAGCCGATGCAGTAGATAGCATCCTCATATTCCCGGGCATAAGCCGCGAAGGCCGCGTCTACCGCCTCTTTTAGTGTGGCAAGGCCTTCTGTTACCTCCACCACGTTTGCGCCCAAGATCTTCATCCTGGCCACGTTGGGGGCTTGCTTCTTAATATCCACGCTGCCCATGTAAATGTCACATTCCAAACCGAAGTAGGCTGCGGCCGTGGCCAGCGCCACGCCATGCTGACCTGCGCCGGTTTCCGCGATAACCTTTTTCTTGCCCATATACTTAGCAAGCAGCGCCTCACCCATGCAGTGATTCAGCTTATGGGCACCGGTGTGGTTCAAATCCTCCCGCTTGGCATAAAGCTGCACATTTCCAAGGCTATTGGAAAGCCGCTCCAAATGAGAAATGGGCGTAGGTCTGCCCTGGAACTCCTTGCGGATCCGCCGCAGCTCACTGATAAACTTTCTGGATTTGCAAATGGTAAAATAAGCCTCCGTGATCTCTTTCATGGCTTTTGCCAGATCATCCGTAATATATGTGCCGCCGTACTTACCGAAATAACCGTCTTTATCGGGATATTTCTTAAAATAAGTATCAAAATCTACACCGTTAAACTGCATATTTATCCCTCCTGAAAAATCAAAACGCCCCTGACAGAATTTCTCTCCTGTCAAGGGCGAATCCATACAAAATCCGCGGTACCACCTTGGTTGCCGAAAATCGGCCGCTTATGAGGCGCAGTGCTTGCGCTCTCTGCCCGTAACGCAGGCACTGCGTCAAAAGATACTAAGGTATTTTCCCCGTTCCCTCTGCCCTCTGCGGCCCATTTGCTGCTGCGCGAACACCCCACTTCCACCAACGGGGGCTCTCTGCAGATGCGCCAATCAGCTTTACTTCCGCATCTTCGGTTTGTGATATTGGAGTTATTAAACTACAACTTTATGCTTTTGTCAAGAGATTTTCCCAATTTTAAGAAAAGGTTGTCTGAAAAAGGGCAACCTTTTCTTCTTTTTTCCACATCAATGAAACGCTGCTTTTTGGCCCAAAAATCCGCTTCCGGGAGGTGAACTTTTTTCTTTGCTTGACAGGGTAAAAAAGCGGCTTTTTTCTTATTCTTTTTTATATTGTATAACTTGAAAAAATCCTTGTTTTTTCCACAGATCTGTGATAAAATTTAGGTTGAGAAACTATACATTTTTTTCGTCTGTTTTTATGGAAAAATGAGGTAGCATTTCGCACGAAAGGAGCTTACTTTTATGTTTTCATCTGTATATGTCTGGGCCAAAATACTGAACTATCTGGAAGAGCGGCTGACCAGCCTTACTGTATCCAGCTGGTTTGACGACGCAGAGGTTATTGAATTAACTGAGGAGCATTTAATTATCTATTCTCCCGATGAATTTCGCCGGGGAATTATCCGTAACCGGTGCACCGTTTACATTGAAGATGCCCTGAAAGAGATCTTCCAATCCGATGCCAGCCTGATCGTATTTGACGATCAGCAGCTGGAGGCTTTCCGCACCAAGGGAAAATCCTCTTCTATCATGGATTTTAATCCTCAGTTTAATTTCGATAACTTTGTTGTGGGCCCGTCTAACCGTTTGGCGCACAGCGCAGCCATTGCGGTTTCCAAAAATCCCGGTCAGGTATACAATCCTCTGTTCCTGTATGGCCCTCCCGGTGTGGGTAAAACGCACCTGCTGTATGCCATTGCCAACGGCATCCGTAAGGAAAATCCTGATGCCAATATTGTGTATATCAAGGGTGATGAATTTACCAACGATCTGATTACCGCAATTCAGACCGGTAAAAATATTGAATTCCGTAATAAATATCGGGAAGCAGACCTGTTTTTGATCGATGATATTCAGTTTATCGCCGGCAAGGAAGCCACGCAGGAAGAATTTTTCCATACCTTCAACAAACTTTATGAAGGCCACAAACAGATTGTGATGACTTCTGACCGTCGGCCCAGCGATATGCTGACTTTGGAAGATCGTTTGCGTACCCGGTTTGAATGGGGTCTTTTGGCGGACATTCAGCCGCCGGACTATGAGACCCGTATGGCTATCTTAAAAAATAAGGCACAAAGTCTCGGTTTGGATCTTAGTGACGATGTTTGCAATTATATTGCCAACAACATTACCAACAATGTTCGGCAAATCGAAGGAACTGTAAAGAAGATCCTTGCATATCGGGATTTAAACAATATGCCTTTAGATTTAAATAACATTGCCCGGGCTATTGATGATATGTTCAAGGCAGAAGGTAACTCCCTGCCTACCCCGAATCTGATTGTCAGCCAGGTCTGTAATTTCTATGGTGTAGAAGAAAGCGTTCTTCGTGGCAGCCAGAGAACCAAAAATATTGCAGACGCCCGGCAAATCGCTATGTATTTGATCCGTAAGCTGACAAACCTTTCTTTGCCGGATATCGGTGTAGAATTTGGAAAAGACCATACCACTGTTTTGCACTCTATCCGCAAGGTAGAAATGTCCTTAAGCAAGGGCGATACTTCCCTGCAAAACAATATCCGCGATATTACCGCAAACATCAATTCCCGGCTGTAAAACAGTAATTTTCGCTTTCCACAACCCCTGTGCAATGTGGAAAGATAAGTTGTGGAAATCTTCTCCTTTTTTCCCTACTCTTTTCTCTTGTGGAAAGGCTAAAATATTTTCACAAACCCCTGTGGAAAATATTCTCTTGTGTCCCTAAGAAAAATTGGGGTTTTCCACATAAATTTTCTCTATTACTATTATTACTGCCAAAATTATATAAACATATATATCTTATTATTTATGGACAGAAAGGAATTACGAGTATGCGTTTTACCTGTGAAAAAAGTATGTTGGTTCAAGGCTTAAATATTGCTGGCCGTACAGTAGCACAAAAGAGCAGTCTTTCCGTTTTGGAAGGTATTTTATGCAAAGCCGGTGTGGGTCTGAGTCTGACCGGCTATAATATGGAAACAGCCATTTCTTATGATGTGGAAGCAGAGGTTTCTGATGCCGGCAGCTGTATTCTTCCTGCAAAATTGTTTGGCGATATTATTCGCAGACTTCCGGAAGGCCCTGTGACGGTAACTGTGGATGAAAATTACAAGGTTTCCATTCGCGCAGGATACGCATCTTTTACCATTTCTGCTGAAAATGCTGAGGATTATCCGGAGCTGCCCGATGTAAATACCGGCCGCAGTGTCATGATCCCGCAAAATAAATTGAAGGATATGATTACAGGTACGATTTTTTCTGTTTCTGAAAACCAAGGTCGTCCCATCCATACCGGTGTAAAGTTTGAAGTGGAAGACAATAGCATTTCTGCAATTGCTGTGGATGGGTTCCGTCTTGCGCGGATGACCTGGCATCCGGAAACTTCCATTGGCAGAGAAATGCAGTTTGTTGTTCCTGCGGCCGGTCTTAAGGAAGTGGAAAAGATCCTGACGGATTCTGAGGAAGAAGCAGCCTTTACCTTAGGACAAAAGCATATTTTATTCCAAATTGGCGGCGCAACTTTGGTCTGCCGTTTACTGGAAGGTGATTTTCTTGATTGGAGAAAAGTCGTGCCTACCAACTGCCCGGTAAAGCTGGTTGCCAATGTGAGCGATTTTGCTGCATCCATTGAACGTGTTGGTCTGATCGTTTCTGAAAAATATAAGAGCCCTGTGCGCTGTGTTTTTTCTGATCAGGTTTTGCAGCTGCGCACCAATACCACCATAGGCGCGGCAGAAGACCGTTGCAGCATTGCCGGTGACGGAAAAGAGCTGGAAATTGGCTTTAATGTGCGTTATTTGGCAGATGCTTTGCGTGTGATTCCCTCTGAAGAGGTAGTTCTGGAGCTGACCAATGGTCTTAGCCCTATTGTGTTGACCCCGGTGGATGAAAAATACGATTTTTCTTATATGATTTTGCCGGTTCGTATTAAAAACAGCTAAAAACGCAGGAGAAAAGTATGAAAGTGTCCGTAAAAAAGAAAGACAATGCCATCCCGGTGGAAATTCAGACAGAATTTATTAAGCTGGAAGCGGCTATGAAATTAAGCCAGGCTTTTTCCGGGGGAACGGCAAAAGCGCTGATCCAGGACGGAGAGGTTTCCGTCAATGGTGAAATTTGCACCATGCGGGGCAAAAAGCTTTATGACGGTGACCGTTTTTCCTTTGACGGGCAGGAATTTGTTATAAAACATTATGAGGCTTAACAAGATTTCTCTGCAAAATTTCCGAAATTATGAAAAAACGGAAGTTTCCTTTGATCCCGGTGTGAATCTAATTGTGGGAAAGAACGCTCAGGGAAAAACCAATTTATTGGAAGCTATTTTCTATTTAAGCTGTGGAAAAAGTTTCCGGGCACAAAAAACTGGGGAAATGGTGCATTTTGGGGAAGATTTTGCAGAAATTGAAGGAAATATTTTCTCCCAGGAACGAGAGCAAACCTTAAGATGGGTATTGTTTTCTGGAAGTCGTCCCCGACAGATCTGGAAAAACGGAGCAAAAAAGAAAACTACCGGAGAAATTTCTGGAGTTATGTCAACCGTATTATTTTGCCCAGAAGACCTTATGGTGTTAAAGGCCGGAGCAACGGCCCGACGCCGTTTGGGAGATCAAGTATTATGTCAACTAAGGCCAAATTATGATGCGGCGCTCGGGGAATATCATAAAATTTTAGAGCAAAAAAGCAAGATTTTAAGCGAATACCGGGAAAATCCCGCCATGCTGGAGATCTTGCCGGAATATAATGCCCGTTTGTGTCAGGTAGGTGCACTTTTGATATCCTACCGGGCAAGATTTTATGATAGTTTGGGAAAGGCCGCGGCCAAATATCATGACCAGTTTTCCGGTGGGCGGGAAGAATTTTCATTGCAATATAAAACCGTATCTACAGTAAAAGATGCATTTGCACCTGTGGCAGATCTAAAGGAAGCTTTGCAAGAGCATTTACAAAGTCATTATCGGGCAGAACTGGAAAGCGGACAGTGCCTTACCGGTCCCCATAAGGACAATTTTGAGGTTTCCCTTTCGGGAATTTCCTTGAAAGCATACGGCTCTCAAGGGCAGACCCGTACTGCTGCCATTAGCTTGAAGCTTGCTCAGCGGGAGCTGATGAAACGGGAGACCGGAGAAACTCCAATTTTGCTGCTGGATGATGTATTGTCGGAATTGGATGCCGGCAGACAGGATTTTGTGTTAAACCAGATTGCTGACGGACAGGTATTTATTTCCTGCTGTGAGCCGGGAAGGTTTACAACATTAGGCAAAACTATTCAAATCGATCAAGGTAAAGTTTTATGATTCTTTTTAGGGAGTCTTGGCGTGTATTATGAGATTAGGAGGACTTTTCATGTCTGACGAAACAAAGGTAACAACAGAATACGGCGGTTCGCAAATTCAGGTTTTGGAAGGCCTGGAGGCAGTGCGTAAGCGCCCGGGTATGTACATCGGTTCTACTTCCAGCAGCGGTCTGCACCATTTGGTGTATGAAATCGTGGATAACTCTATTGATGAGGCGCTGGCAGGCTATTGTAAGCATATTTCTGTGACCATCAATCCCGGTAATTCCATTACGGTTACGGACGATGGCCGCGGTATTCCCGTGGATATTCAGCCTCAGACCGGCAAGCCGGCGCTGGAAGTTGTTTTTACTGTGTTGCATGCCGGCGGCAAATTCGGCGGTGGCGGTTATAAAGTTTCCGGCGGTCTGCACGGTGTAGGTGCATCTGTTGTAAATGCGCTTTCAGAGAGTTTGACAGCAAGAGTCTATAAAAACGGTGAGATCTACGAAATGAAATTTGCCCGGGGTAATATTACCCAGCAGATGAAAGTAGTAGGCAAAACCGATAAAACCGGTACTGAGGTCACCTTCCAGCCGGATCCCGAGATGTTTGACGATGTGGTGTACTCTTATGAAGTGCTTCATGAGCGTATGCGGGAGGAGGCTTTCCTGAATGCCGGTCTTTCCATTACCATTACTGATGCCCGTGGGGACGAGCCGGTTTCCGAGACCATGTGTTATGAAGGCGGTATTCGGGAATTTGTGACCTTCACCAATCGAAAAAAGACGGTGATCCATGAAGATGTGATCTATATTTCCGGTTTTAAGGGCGATGCTTCTGCAGAGATCGCCATCCAGTATAATGACAGCTTTAATGAGTCCATTCAGTCTTTTGCCAATGATGTGCGCACCCCTGAGGGCGGTATGCATGAAACCGGCTTTAAGACGGCTTTGACCCGCGTTTTGAATAATTACGGTGCAAAAGCCGGTGTTATTAAGGGCGATGATAAGGTCTCCGGTGAAGATGTGCGCGAGGGTATTACCGCCATTATTTCCGTAAAGCTGACGGATGCGCAGTTTGAGGGTCAGACTAAGGCAAAGCTGGGCAACGCCTATATCCGCACCTTGGTGGAGCAGATCATGGGCGAGCAGCTGGCGACCTATTTTGAGGAGCATCCTGCCACAGCCAAGATTATTCTGGAAAAGGCAATGCTTGCCAACCGTGCAAGAGAGGCAGCCAGAAAAGCAAGAGAAAATGCCCGCCGTAAAACCGGTTTGGAATCCGGCGGTATGCCGGATAAGCTCCAGGACTGCAACGAAAAAGACCCCTCCCTGTGCGAATTGTACATCGTCGAGGGTGACTCCGCTGCAGGCTCTGCCATTCAGGGCAGAGACTCCCGGTTCCAGGCAATTTTGGCCATGTGGGGTAAAATGCTCAACGTGGAAAAGGCAAGAGCCGACAAAATTTACGGCAATGATAAGCTGAGTCCCCTGATCATTGCCCTGGGCGGCGGTATCGGTGAGGATTTTGACATTGAAAAGCTCCGCTACCATAAGATCATCATCATGTCCGATGCTGACGTGGATGGCGCGCATATCCGTACACTGCTGCTGACTTTCTTCTTCCGGTACATGCGGCCGTTAATTGAAAACGGTTTTGTGTACTCTGCTGTCCCCCCTCTTTACAAGCTGAAGCGGGGCAAGACAGAACGGGTCGCCTACTCTGACGAGCACAGAGATCAGGTTTCCGCAGAGCTGCGCGGTGAAACAAATGCCAAGGTGGAGATCTCCCGGTTCAAAGGTTTGGGCGAAATGGACCCCCATGAGTTGTGGGAAACCACCATGGATCCCACTACCAGAACCTTGCGGAGAATTACTTTGGAAGATGCCCGCCATGCGGATGAGGTGTTTACCGTGCTCATGGGTGAGCAGGTCGAGCCCCGTAAGGAATGGATCGAGCGCAACGCCAAGTACGCCATTAACATTGATATTTAAGGAGGTGACGCAAATTGGCACATAATCGCAGTTATCAACCGGAGGATATTCGTTTTCCCGATCAGGTGATCACCGAGAGCCACCTGGTGGAGGAAATGGAAAGATCCTATATCGAATACGCCATGAGCGTCATCGTTGGCCGCGCCCTTCCCGATGTACGGGACGGCTTGAAGCCGGTACATCGGCGCATTCTGTACACCATGTACGAAAGCGGCCTTACCTCGGATAAGCCTTTTAAGAAGTCCGCAACCTGCGTCGGTGACGTGCTGGGTAAATATCACCCCCATGGCGATAGCTCTGTATACGATGCCATGGTGCGTTTGGCGCAGAATTTCTCCATGCGCTATATGCTGGTGGACGGCCACGGTAACTTTGGTTCTGTGGATGGCGACCCCCCGGCAGCTTACCGTTATACTGAGGCAAGAATGTCCAAACTTTCCGGAGAAATGCTCCGGGATATTGAAAAAGAGACGGTAAACTGGGATCCTAACTTTGATGAATCCCGGAAAGAACCCCGTGTGCTGCCCAGCCGGTTCCCCAATCTGCTGGTCAACGGTTCTTCCGGTATTGCTGTTGGTATGGCTACCAATATCCCGCCTCATAACTTGACAGAAGTGATCAATGCCTGTGTGGCGGTGCTGGATGATCCTGAAGTGTCCATGGTGGACTTGATGGAACATATTTCCGGCCCGGACTTCCCCACCGGCGGTATCATTATGGGCCGCAGCGGTATTCGTGCCGCCTATGCCACCGGCCGGGGTAAGGTAGTTGTCCGCGCCCGGGCAGAGTTTGAAGAATTTAACAAAGATCGGGTACGTATTATCATTACCGAGCTGCCCTATCAGGTAAATAAGCGGCAGTTGATCAAAAATATTGCCGACCAGGTTAAGGACAAGCGCTTGGAGGGTATTTCCGACCTGCGTGACGAGACCGACCGCAACGGTATGCGTATCGTTATCGAGCTGAAAAAGGATGTCAATCCTCAGGTGCTGTTGAATGTGCTTTACAAGCAGACTGCCCTGCAGTCCAGCTTCGGCATTATTATGCTGGCGCTGGTAGATGATCAGAAACAGCCGAAAATTTTGTCTTTGCGGCAGATTTTGGATGAATATCTGGCATTCCAGATGGAGATCCTCACCCGCCGCACGGAGTTTGACCTGCGCAAAGCACGGGAGCGCGCCCATTTGTTAGAGGGTCTGCTGATCGCACAGGACAATATCGACGAAGTGATCCGTATTATTCGTTCTGCTTATGACGACGCCAAGGAAAAGCTCTGTGAGCGTTTCGGGTTGGACGAGGTGCAGGCTCAGGCTATCCTGGATATGCGCCTGAAAGCTCTCCAGGGACTTGACAGAGAAAAACTCCAGGCAGAGTTCGATGAGCTTCAGGAGCGCATTTCTTACTATCTGGAGCTTTTGGGCGATAATGAAAAGCTGAAGGGTGTCCTTCGGGAAGAGCTCATCGCCATTCGGGATAAGTTTGGCGATGCCCGGAAAACCGAAATTCAGGACATTGAGGACGAAATCGACATTGAAGACCTGATTGAGGAAGAAACTTGCGCCTTTACTCTGTCCAAGCAGGGTTACATTAAGCGCATGCCTGTGGACATTTACCGCACCCAGAGCCGTGGCGGCCGCGGTGTGAATGCCCAGAATCTGAAGGACGAGGACTATGTTAAGTCCATCAATGTGGCATCTACCCATGACCATATTCTGTTCTTTACGGATATGGGACGGGTACACCACCGCAAGGGTTATCAAATCCCTGAGGCGGGCAGAACTGCAAGAGGAACGGCCATTGTCAATGTGCTGCCCCTGGAGCAGGGCGAAAGCGTTACCGCTATGGTGGTTACCAGAGAATTCCACGAAAATGAATTCCTGATGATGTGTACCCGTAAGGGCACGGTCAAGCGCATCCCCTTCATTGCGCTGAAAACCAACCGCAAGGGCGGCATTCGTGCCATTACTTTGGACGAGGACGATCAGCTGGTCAATGTGATCCGCACCGAGGGCAACGATAACATCATTCTTGCCACCGCAGAGGGCATGGCCATCTGCTTCAATGAAAACGATGTACGGCCTATGGGCCGTGATGCAGCCGGCGTGCGGGGAATTATGTTAACCGATGGCGACAGCGTTATCGGCGCGGAAAAGGCAGAAGAGGGCAAGACCCTGCTCACCATCACCGTCAACGGCTATGGCAAGCGTACGGAGCTTTCTGAATATCTGCGCACCGGCCCCAATGGGGAAAAGGTGGCACAGAACCGTGGCGGTAAGGGTTTGAAGAACTATAATATCACCCCCAAGACCGGTAAGATCGCCGGCTGCCGCGTGGTTGCAGAAAATGACGATGTGATGGTCATTGAAAATGGCGGTGTTATCATCCGTGTGCCCGCTTCTTCTGTGAACATTTACAAGCGCGATGTGCAGGGTGTTATCATTATGCGCATTGAGGAAGGCAACGAAGTGGTTTCTTTGGAGCGTGTGGATGGCGACGAAGCCCCTGTTGAGGAAGCATAATGAAAACGGTGACATTGTATACCGACGGTGCTTGTTCCGGCAATCCCGGTCCCGGCGGCTGGGGCGCGATCCTGGAATTTAACGGCGTGGAAAAGGAGCTTTCCGGCGGTGAGGAGAATACCACCAACAACCGTATGGAGCTCACCGCTGTGATCAAGGGTCTGCAGGCGCTGAAAGAATCCTGTATCGTGGAGCTTTACTCGGACAGTAAGTATGTGATCGACGCGCTGGAAAAGGGTTGGGCTGTCGGTTGGCGGAAGAATAACTGGAAAAAAGCGGATAAAAAACCTGCCCTGAATCCGGATCTGTGGGAGATCCTGCTGGATCTGACGGAAAAGCATGAATTGCATTACCATTGGGTTAAGGGCCATGCAGACAATCCGAAGAACAACCGGTGCGATGAAATGGCAGTAAGTCAGTGGAAGCGGTTTAAGGAGTAAAAGATGTATTTGAACATCGGCAATGATTTTTCCGTACGGGACAGCGCGGTGATTGGTATTTTTGATCTGGACAACACCTCCGTTTCCAGAAAGACGCAGGAATTTTTAGCGGCCTCTGAGAAAAACGGACAGGTCGTGCCCTGTGACGATCTGCCGAAAAGCTTTGTGCTGACCACGGAATACGGCTTTCAAAAGCTGTACCTCACATCCCTTAGCACGGCAACGCTGGAAAAGCGAATGAAGTAAGAAATCCCGGCGCAGAAATTTATCTGCGCCGGGTATTTTTATGAGAAAAATGCGTCAAACGACAGGATAGAACAAAGGTTTACATAAACTAAAAATAAGGGGCAAATTTTGCGCCCCGGTAAACATAAGTTTTCCACATTATCCACAAGCTTTTCCACAGGAAAACCCGGAAAATAATGGGATATTAAGGGATATTCCGGTAGCAAAGAAAAAATACCCTCAAAAAGCTGTAAACCTTTCAAGGGCGTTTTGGTTTCCATAACAACAGACTCAAAACTGCATTTGTACGGAAAAAACCCGGGATTGTTCTTCTTGATTTTCCGGGGTGTTTCGCTGGGAGTCCAAGGTCAGGCAGCCATCTTCCGACAGCTCCCAAGTAAGGGAAAGTTCCTCGTTTTCCTTAGCCTCTGACTGATAGCGAATAGAAAATTCCCGCACCTGGTGGGCTTTGTGAAATTCTGCAGGCAGGGCATCCATGGCCCAGTCTAAGTACCGGCAGTTATTCATATGACCGTTGCAATCCAGATCGGTAAAATATACCTTGCGCAGGAATTGATTTTGCAGCTGACGGGGAACAAGACCTCCCGGAACTGCCAGTTCACTGCCCCGCAAAAGGCCTTCCACAGCAACACCGCTTTTGCCCGGCAGCACCATGGAACGCTGATTCTGATCCATAAGCACCCACAGGCTGATGGACCGGAACACCTCCTGCCCCTGTGCATCGTATGCCACGGTGGAGCGGGGAAATGCGGTGCGGGTGGTGGGCATGGGCCATGTCTCTACGGTAATGCTTTCTCCTGCCTGGGGCAAGCGGGTGATCTGTACCCGATGGCGGAGGACTGCCCAAAACAGATTGCGCAGCGCCAATTCATCTCTGCCGGTGCCCAGCAGTGCGCTGTGGTCTCCGGCCGCTTCCTGCAAAAAGGTGAGAATATGGCTGGGTTTCAAACGCTGAAAGGCATCGGTTTGGGCAGTAAGAATATGATATTTTTTGGTGTACACGGGAGGCATAAAAACACAACCTTTGGAAAAACAGTTTTACGGCAGGGTAATATAGAGGGTAAGTTGACTTTGATCCCGATAAAGAAGAAGCTGTATGGTTTGCTGCGGCTGGCAGCCTGCCAAAAGGGCATCGAAGTCTTGGGTGTCGGTGATGGTCGTGCAGTCAAGGGCCATCAAAATATCACCGGCAGATATGCCGGCAAGGTCAGCAACGCTGTGATCAGCCACAGCGGTGATGCAAACACCTGCGGGTAGCTGGTAGTATCGCTGGTAAACGTCGGGCACATCCTCGCCGGAAAGACCCAAGGCAGGCCAGGTGCTTTCATCAGTTTCTACGGAAGAATCCTGAGCATCGTGGAAGACCACCGGGGAATCTGGGTCTTGGGAAAGGTGTTGTGTCAGACGGATGTTCAGAATGCTTAAGGCGCTGACAATGCCTCCCAGAAAGATCACGGCAACCAGCAGCACAGCAATGATGCCGCCGTGACTTTTTGGCGGCCGGGTAGAGCCGTTGCGGTAGGAATCATGTTCGTGGAAATTGCGCTCGTTCATATATAACCTCTTATAGCACTAAGGGTAGAGTAAAGGTAAAAGTTGTCTTGCCGTCACGGCTGGTGACGGAGATGTTTTCCTTATGGAAATCCATGATGGTTTTTACAATATACAGGCCCAAACCCCAGCTGTCTCGGTTTTTACTCCGGCTTTTGTCCAGTTTGTGGAAGCGATCAAATACCAAAGGCAGCTCCTCGGCAGGAATGGTCTGGCCGTCGTTGGAAATGCTCACGTAGACCTTGCCGCCGCCCTCTTGCAGTGCAATGCTCAAAATGCCGCCCTCGGGGCAGAATTTTACTGCATTGTCCAGCAAATTATAAATGACTTGCGTGATTTGGTCCTCACAGGCCTGAGTAAACACAGAGTGTTCCGGCAGCTGTACCTGAACATCCAGGTTTTTGGCCAAAATCTTTTGCTCGTAGGAGATTAAAACCTGTCCAACAAGCTCGGTCAGGTCAAATCGGGTGATTTGCTGCTGCAGGGCGCCTGTCTGATCCTGCAGGCGGGAAATGTCCAGCATGCTGCGCACCAAACGGCTGAGCCGCTTGGTCTCGTCAGAAACCAGTTCCAGATATTGGCGGTGTTTATCCTGGGGAATCGTGCCGTCTAAAATGCCGTCCACATAGCCGGAAATGGTGGTCATGGGCGTTTTTAGTTCGTGGGAAACATTGGCCACAAACTCTTGCCGCTGATATTCACTTTTCTGCAGCGAGGAGGCCATGTTATTAAAGGCCAGTGCCAGTTCTTCCACTTCCTCTGTATAGCGTCCGTCAGTATCTACCCGGGCATTAAGATCACCGTGGCCAAAGGAATGGGCGGTTTGCGCCATTTGCCGCAAAGGGGTAAACTGCCGCCTGGTCAAAATGGCCATAACGATCACAGCCACTGTGACCACCAGCACGGAAACAAACACAAAGATCTCAGATATCTTTGTCAGCAGTTCTGTAGATGTTCCCACGGGCTCGGACATGATGACGATGCCCAAAGGTGTTCCGGCAGAGCTGAAAATGGGAACGGAAACCACATACCGGGTATCGTCATACAGGCCGTTTACCATACCGGTGTCTGTGCAGCCGCCTGTTTCAAAGGTGCGGAGCAAATAATCTTTGTCCAGAACCAGGCCCTGATGTTCACAGCCATAGGGCGCATCTGCGCAAAACAGCAGCTCTCCCCGGGCGCTGCAGATCACCGCATCTGCTCCGGATACATTGGTGGCAGTGGTCAAGGCAATATGAAAATCCCGCACATTCGGGGGAAAATCGTCGCTATAAGCCTGCACCAGTTGCGCAATGGCATTTCCGTCGTGCTTCAGGCCTTCCATAGCCCGGCCGGTAAGGAAGTTCTTTACCAGAAACTGGAAAGAAGCGCCTACCAATACCAGGGTCGCCAGGAGGATCACCGAAACGGCGGTAAGCGTTCGGCTGAATGTGGTTTTCATGTACCGGACACCTCGAATTTATAGCCAACGCCCCAGACAGTTTTCAGGCTCCAGCTTTCGGAGATGCCTTCCAGTTTTTCCCGCAGACGCTTCACATGGACATCTACAGTACGGCTGTCGCCGAAATAGTCAAAGCCCCAAACCTCATCCAGCAGTTGGTTGCGGGTGTACACCCGATTGGGAGAGGAAGCAAGGTAAAAAAGAAGCTCCATTTCTTTGGGAGGGGTGTCTACTTTTTTGCCGTCCACAGTAAGCTCAAAGGCATCCATGTCAATGATCAGCTTGTCGAAGGTCAGTCGGCGGGACTTCTTCTCCCCTGTGCTGCCGGTGGTGCGGCGCAAAACAGCCTCGATACGGGCCAAAACCTCCCGCATTTCAAAGGGTTTGGTAATATAATCGTCAGCACCGGATTTTAAGCCATGAACCTTGTCGTTCAGCTCGCTTTTTGCGGTGAGCATGATCACCGGAGTTTGACTTTCCGCGCGGATGTTTTTGCAAACGGCCCAGCCGTCCATGACGGGCATCATCACATCCAGGAGCACCAGATCCGGCTGGATGGTCCGGAATTTTGTCAGACCTTGACCTCCGTCGGCGGCAAGGGTGACAGCGTACCCCTCTTTTTCTAAGTACATTTGCAAAAGTTCAGCAATATTGCGGTCGTCTTCCACAACCAAAACGGAAACAGCCATAAGAGCACCTCCAGGGAAAAGTTTCTTTTTATACCATTATAACCGATTTTTCCCGTTTGTCATGAACAATTTTTAAAGAGTTCTCCCCTAAAATGTGAACACGGGGATTTTGCTTGCATATTCTTGGCATATAGAGTATGATAGACATACTTGCAGGGACAGAAAGGAGCAAGAAGATGATAGAGTTTTTGAAAGCTGTACTGTTCGGCATTGTAGAGGGAATTACAGAGTGGCTGCCTGTTTCTTCCACCGGCCATTTGATTTTGTTGGATGAGTTTGTTCGGCTGGATGTAACTGCTGCATTTTATGAGATGTTCCAAGTGGTGATTCAGTTGGGCGCGATCCTGGCGGTGGTGGCGCTGTTTTTCCATAAGTTGAATCCTTTTGCTCCGAAAAAGACTCAGGTGCAGAAAAAAGACACCTGGAGCCTGTGGTTTAAGGTGGTTGTGGCGGTGATCCCCTCGGCGGTGATCGGACTGCTGCTGGACGATTGGATGGATGCGAACCTTTACAATTATGTAGTGGTGGCGATTATGCTCGTTGTTTACGGTGTTGCTTTCCTGTTTGTGGAAAAGTGGAATGCAAGCCGGAATTTCAAGATCACCGATGTAAATGCCATTGATTATAAAACAGCGTTGCTAATGGGCGCATTTCAGTGTCTGAGTTTGATCCCCGGTACATCCCGCTCCGGTTCCACGATTTTGGGCGCGATTATTTTGGGCGTCAGCCGCAGCGCAGGCGCGGAATTCTCTTTCTTCATGGCGATTCCCACTATGCTGGGCGCAAGCGGCCTGAAGCTGTTAAAATATGTGCTGGATATTAAGGACGGTTTGGCTGCCGCTCCCGACGGCACGGAGATCATGGTGCTTACCGTTGGTTGTGTAGTATCTTTCTTAGTAAGCGTTGCAGTGATCCGCGGATTGATGGAATATGTGCGCAAGCACTCCTTCAGCGTGTTTGGTGTGTACCGCATTGTGCTGGGTCTGCTGGTGTTGGGTTATTTCTTGATTGTAAGATAAAAAGAGCGGGCGTGCTGTAGATTTGCAGCACGCCCGTGTTTTTTATTTCTTTGCCAGCAGATCGCGGATCTCGGTGAGGAGAACTTCTTCTGCAGAGGGTGCAGGAGGAGCGGCAGGCTCTGCGGGAGCCTCTTCTTCCTTCTTCTTGCCCAGCTCGGACAGCTTGTTCAGCGCCTTTACAATCAGGAAGACCACAAAGGCCAAAATTGCAAAGTTGATGACAGCTGCAATAAAGTTGCCGTAAGTAAGATAGTGAGGAACTTCGACTTGGGAAACTGCGCCGGTGACCTCGTCAACTACTTCTTCGTAAACGGGGAACAGGCGGGGCAGCTCGACCTTAAGCTCTGCAAAATCCGCACCGCCCAAGAAGATGTTGACGACGGGCATGATCAGATCGTTGGTCAGGCTCTTGGTGATGGTGGAGAAAGCGCCACCGATAATAGTACCAACAGCCAGAGCCATGGCGTTGCCTTTAATGGCAAACTCGGTGAACTCTCCCCAGAACTTGCTGAGTTTTCCGTTCTTTTTCATGTTCTTTTTCTCCTTTGGTTTACATAATATTTTATGATTACTTCTTTTCGATGATCTCCAGGCCGCCTAAGTATTTGCGCAGCACCTCGGGAACAACGATAGAACCGTCAGCGCGCTGGTTCTGCTCTACCAGTGCCGGGAAGATCCGGGAGGTAGCCAAACCGGAGCCGTTCAGGGTATGAACGAAGTCGATCTTGCCATCGGCACGACGGAAGCGGATGTTACCCCGACGAGCCTGGTAATCCCGGGCGTTGGATACGGAGGAAACTTCCTTATAGCCGTCCATGGAGGGGATCAAGATCTCAATGTCATAGGTTCTGGCCATGGATGCGGAGCAGTCGCCTGCTGCCAGCTTTACAGTACGGAAGTGGAAGCCAAGGCCCTCCACCAGCTTTTCCGCCTTGGTCACCAGCTCATCAAATGCGGCATCGGAATCCTCGGGCTTGCAGAACTGGAACATCTCCACCTTGTTAAACTGGTGGCCTCTGACCATGCCCCGTTCGTCGGCACGATGAGAACCGGCCTCCCGACGGAAACAGGGGGTGTAGGCAAACAGCTTCTTGGGAAGATCGGCCTCGGTGAGGATTTCGTCCCGATAAATGGAGGCCAAAGCAGCCTCAGCAGTGGGCAGCATATAGTGGGTGCGGTCATCGGTGGGGTTAGCGATCTTATAAACCTCGTCAGCAAACTTGGGGAACTGACCGGCGGTCTCGCCGCACATATACTCCAGCATGTGAGGAGGCAGGATAAAATCGTAGCTGTCGGCAGTGTGGGTGTCGATAAAGTAGTTCAGCAGCGCCCATTCCAGCCGCGCGCCCATGCCGGTGTACATCCAGTTGCCCGCGCCGGCCAGCTTAACACCGCGCACATAGTCGATAAGGCCCAAGCCTTCGCACAGGTCCACATGGTGCTTGGGCTCGAAGTCAAACTCTGGCTTTTTGCCCACATAGCGCAAAGGCTCGTTGTTTTCCTTGCCGCCGGGGAGAAGATCCTCGTCGGGCAGATTGGGCAGGCTGAGCATGGCGGTCTTATATTCGGCCAGCACTTCGTCCAGTTTTGCGGCATCTTCGGCCATGCCGGCTTTCAGCTCGGCCATCTGGGCAAAAATAGGCGCAACATCCAAGCCCTGCTTTTTCAACAGAGGGATTTCCTTAGAAACCTTGTTTTGCTGTGCCTTCCGGGATTCGGTGGAGGCGATCAGCGCACGGCGCTGTTCATCCAGCTCTAAAATTCGGTCGACAATGGCATCACAGTCCACTTCTTTGGCCCGGAGACCTGCTTTGACAGCCTCGGGATTTTCTTTGATTCGCTTAATATCTAACATGGTGATAGCTCCTTATTGAAAATAACTTAGTCCTCAATAGCGCCGGGCTCTTCGGGAATGACCAGGGCGCAAATGATGTAGGCCAGAACACCGCTGCCGCCTAAAATGCAGAACAAAACCCAAGCAAGGCGAACTAGAGTGGGATCAATGGAAAAATATTTGGCAATGCCGGCACAAACACCGCAGAGTTTTTCGTTGCTTTTGTCTTTATAAAGTCTTTTAGTCATAATATACCCCGTATTTCTTGATTTTGAAAAGTGCGTCCAAAAGAACCTGCAGATCCTCTTGTCCGTAAAATTCCAGTTCAAAGCGGCCTTTGCGCTTGCCGTTAATGATTCGTACGCCCCGACCCAGGTGCTTACTTAAGGACTTTTCACATTCTGCCACATAGTCAACCTTCAAAGAAACGGAAGGTGTTACTCGGGGAGTAACGGCCATGTTTTTGCATAAAAGCTCCGCCTGTCGTACGGAAAGGCCGAGGGCAACGATCTTTTGGGCGGCTTCCTGCTGTTTTTTCTCGGTTTTCAGACTCAAAATGGCTCGAGCATGGCCGGGAGTCAGCGCTCCGGTGCGCAGCCGTTCCAAAATGCTTTCGGGAAGATTCAGTAGACGCAGAGCGTTCGCCACTGCGCTGCGGGACTTGCCCACCCGTGTAGCAGCGTCTTCCTGGGTCATGCCGTGCTCCTGCATAAGGCTTTGGTAACCCAGCGCTTCTTCTACAGGGTTTAAGTCCTGACGCTGCAGATTTTCAATCAGCGCCAGCTCCAGCGCTTTTTTGTCATCTGCTTCAATGATCACTGCGGGAATTTCGCTCAAACCGGCCATGCGGCTGGCTCGCCAGCGACGTTCACCGGCAATGATCTGATAATATCCGGAATTCAGCTCTCGCACGGTCAGCGGCTGGATTACGCCGTGAATGCGGATGGATTCCGCCAGAGCCTCCAACTCTTCCTCGTTAAAATCCTGCCGGGGCTGATCCCGATTCGGCTCTACCTTATGCAAAGGCAGCATTTGATATGGAGTTTTTACCGCGGGTTCTTCAAAGACGTCGCCCAACAGCGCGCCAAGACCCTTACCTAAGCCTTTTTGTGATGCCATAGGACTCACCCTCTCTTATAGTTTTGTTTTTAGTTCTTCTGCTACGGCTTTGTACGCCACGGCACCCTTGCTGGAGCGATCATATGCCGTTACCGGCAGGCCGTGGCTGGGGGCTTCGGCCAAGCGGATATTTCGGGGGATAACCGCGGAGCAGACCTTGCCCGGGAAGTGCCTGCGCACTTCCTGCGCTACCTGGGTGGAGAAATTTGTTCTGCCGTCAAACATGGTCAAAACCACACCGAAGATCTCCAGATCCGGGTTAATGCGCTTTTTTACCATGCGCAGAGTGCTCATCAGGTCGCTGAGACCCTCCAAAGCATAATATTCGCACTGCACCGGAACCAAAATGCCGTCTGCCGCCGTAAGGGCGTTCAGTGTCAGCATTTCTAAAGAGGGCGGGCAGTCAATAAAGATCACATCATAATCGTTGCGCAGGGATTCCAACGCAGCGGACAGGCAACCGTGGGGATTTTCCATGCCCACAAGCTCAACACCTGCGCCTGCAAGATCGGCGCAAGCTGGGAGAACATCACCAAATTTGGTGGAGATCACGGCACTGCGCACATCCGCGCCGTTGATAATCACATCGTAAACGGAACTTTTGATTTTTCGCTTTTCAATACCAAGGCCGGAAGTGGCATTGGCTTGGGGGTCAAAGTCGCACATCAGCACCTTTAGGCCCAAATCGTGGAGGGCGGCGGTCAGATTCACAGCGGTGGTGGTTTTTCCCACGCCGCCCTTTTGGTTGACCACGGCAATGATTTTGCTCATAATACTCTCCTTTCGCCGTGTTTCACGTGAAACACGGAAAGTGAAATTGTTTCACGTGAAACAATCTTAAAATATGTTCATGGTGTGAAGCAAGGCGGCAACGGCCAGGCCCAAAGCCACCATTGCAAGAAATAAAACAAGGGACAGCCGCCGGATGACCGCCCGGTAACGAATCACCTGTTCTTCCGGAGATCGCTGAACGCGCTTGCGGCTCCGCCGCTTTTTCGCTGTCAGAGACTGCTTTTGGGAAAATAAAACAATGGGCGTTGCAGGATCTACGGGATCCAGCGCTGCCTGTGCCAGACATTCTTCGCAAAAAGCCTGGGTGTCTTTCAGTTTTCGTCCGCATTTGATGCAAGTCATAACCAAAACTCCCCGGTAGGAATGATATACTATTGTACATCAAAATGCGGCTTCCGTAAAGGGGGAAAGGAAAAAAATCCGCGGGAAAACCCGCGGATTTTAAATCTGGCGTTATTTTCGCTCCCGAAGAAGCATGGGGGTAAGCTTTTCTTCCCCGAAAATTTGAATAAACCGGGAGCATTTGATCAGAAAAAGGTAATAAATGTTATAGCCGCAGCCCAGCAGAGTTTCTACATTTCCCTGTCCTTTGGAGAAGATCACATCTGCCTCGTTTATGGCTTGCTGTGCTTCGTCGCTTAAAAGAGAAAGCACTGTGCCGGGAACTGTGTTGCCGTTGTCGATAATGGTGAAAGGTACACCTGCTGCGGCAGCATCTTCCCGGGTGGCATCGTTACAGGCCGGGCCGCCCCGGACGCAAAAAGTGATCTGCAAGTGAGGGTAGCGTTTTTGTAGGATCTCCCCTAAAATGCGGTCAAAGATAATTTCTCCGGCGTTGTCCGTTAAATACAGCAGCTTTTTGCCGGCCTGCAGGTCTGTGCAAAATTTGTGGTAGGTATCTTTATCTAAGGAGAGCGTGCGCGCCTTTTCCAAAAGCTTTTCCAGAGTTTCAAAGCTGACCTCGCCGTGGAGGGCAGAATAATCAATGTAATTACCTAAAACCGCGTATTGCATAGCGGCATAGACCGGGTCATCTGCAGCTTCTGCATCGGCGCGAACTTCAGGAAGCAGGGTCAGCGCAAAAGCATTGGAGACTGCTTTTTCTTCGGAAAAGCGGTCAGGTCCGGTGTGGTAATATTTGTCCAAAAGTGCTTCCGCTGCCGGTGCAAATTCGGGAGAGCTGATCCCCTCGGGGGCGGAAAGGTATAACTGCATCAAATCTTTCGCAAACAAAGAGGCGGTTTCGTCGTCCCCTAAGGAGCGGGCAATGTCCAAATTTCGCCGCAAGTGGCATAAATAGCATTCGGAATTTACAGGGATACTCAAGGTGTTTCACCAAGCCTTTACAGATTCGAAAAGTCTTCTGTTTCCAAAAGGTTTTTATATAAATGTACGGTTTCGCTGAGATTTTGACTGCTTTCCCAGCGTAGTTCGCCTGGGCCGTCCCAAAGAAGATCGGCAGCCTGAAGACGGCGGAGGGTTTCTTTTGCTGTACCCTTGCCCCCGTCAAGAAGAGGCACACGGCCGCCCAAAATTGCGGAAATGGTAGGTGCAGCAAAGGGATAGTGGGTGCAGCCTAAAACCAGTGCGTCCAGCTTATTTGCCCAAGGAGAAAGCAGTGGAGCTAAAAGTTCATGGGACTCCCGGCTGTTGGCTTTGCCACATTCTATAAGATCAGCAAGACCGGAAGCGGAAAGGTTCACGACAGTGCAGCGGTTGGAAGAAGTTTTTACCAATTTTTGGAATTTTTCCTCCCTTAGGGTCACAGGTGTCGCCAAAACACCAACAGTTCCTCCGGGGAATTTTTCAGCGGCCAATTTCAGTGCCGGTTCGATGCCCACTACGATGAGCTCCGGGTAGGTGCTGCGCAGATCTTCAATTGCGGCGGCGGTGGCTGTATTACAGGCCACAACAAGCGCTTTGATCCCGTAGCTGCAAAGTTTTTCGGCCGCCTGCAGGGCCAGATGGCGGATCTCCTCTGTGGGGCGGTCACCGTAAGGCGCATTGGCGGAATCCCCAAAATAGAGGAATTTTTCCTTGGGCATCAGTTCGCGCAAATGGCGAAGAACGCTGATCCCTCCCACCCCGGAGTCAAAAACGGCGATATAATCCTGTTTCTGATTCATATCATCACCCACAGTCTGAGTATGTTGCCTTAATAGTAGCAAATTTTTGTCTGTCTTGCAATGCTTTGTTGCAAAAATAACTGTGGAAATTGACAATCGGCAGCAATCGTGATAAACTGTGCCGGAAAAGAGGTGCTGGAATGAAAGTGAAGAAATTGGCGCGTTGTGCGCTGTTTGCCGCGGCCATAGCCGTGTGTGCGTGGCTTTCCGTGCCGCTTTTTGGTGTTCCGGTGACCATGCAGTCTTTTGCTGTGGCGCTCAGTTTGCTGATCCTTGGAGGAAAATGGGGCAGCCTGACCGTTCTGGTTTATTTGTGCCTTGGGGCAATGGGTTTGCCGGTGTTTTCCGGATTTGGTGCAGGATTTGGTGCGTTTTTTGGCCCTACAGGAGGGTTTTTGTGGGGGTTTTTGGCTGGAAGCCTTGGCTTTTGGGCGGTAAGCGCCATTTTGAAAAGAAAAAACTGGATTGCCCTGGCGGCTTTTCAGATAATTTGTTATGCTTGTGGCGGAATTTGGTTTGCTTACTATTCGGCAGGTGGATTGTGGCAAGCCGTTGGGGTTTCCGTATTCCCATTTTTATTTCCAGATTTTGGAAAATTGGCCCTTGCGTGGATCCTTTCCCGTCGTTTGCGCGGTGTGATTTCAGAATAGATACCCCCTCCCGGGCATAGATTGTCCAAAGGAGGGGATCTTTTTATGCGAAAAAGGGATATTTGGCTGATTTTGATTGCGTTGCTGCTGGCGGTGGGATGCGGTATTCATTGCGTCTTTGAAAATGTTATGTCAACCGGCTCTTGGGGTCTTAGTTTTCGCACTGAGGGCGTGCCGCCCATTGGCTCGGCCGGTTCTGCCCAGCTTAAAAAGTATGATGCTGCATATCTTGGGGATACCGGAGAAAAGGTGCTGTATCTAACCTTTGATGCCGGCTATGAAAACGGCTGTACTGCGCAGATTTTGGATGTGCTGAAAAAGCACAATGTGCCTGCGGCCTTCTTTTTGGTGGGCAATTATCTTGAAAAGAATCCGGATCTGGTGCGACGTATGGTGAACGAGGGGCATTTGGTGGGGAATCACACCATGCACCACTCGGATATGAGCAAACTTTCTGACCCGGAGGCCTTTTCCCGGGAACTGACGGAGCTGGAAAATTTGTACAAAGAGATCACCGGGCAGGAAATGAAAAAATACTATCGCCCGCCCCAGGGCATTTACAGCCAAAAAAATCTGGAGCAGGCGAAAGAATTGGGATATAAGACGGTGTTTTGGAGCTTGGCTTATGTAGATTGGAACAATGATGCGCAACCTACAGCGGAGTATGCTTTTTCCAAGCTTCTGCCCCGCACCCATGACGGAGCAGTGATCTTGCTGCACTCCACATCCAAAACCAATGCCCAAATCATGGATGAACTTCTCATAAAATGGAAGGAAATGGGATATGCCTTCCGCAGCGTGGAGGAGCTTTTTGTCTAAAAAGGGTTAAAATTGTTGCTTAGCAAGGGAAATATAGTGTTCTGCATCGGCATATTGCTGCTGCCGTTGCTGGTCGGTCAAGGTTTTTACGACTTTTGCCGGCGCACCAAGAAGCACAGAGCCATCCGGAGCTACGGTTTTGCCGGTGACCACAGCGCCTGCGCCGATAAGGCACTCCTTGCCGATCTGCGCACCGGTGAGTACAACGGCACCCATGCCGATCACTGTGCCATCTCCAACGGTGCAGCCGTGCAAGATAGCACCGTGGCCGATGGTGCAGTATTTTCCAATGGTGGTTTTTTCGTGCAGCACGCAGTTGTCCTGAATGTTGGAGCTTTCGCCAACGCGAATCGCGCCCCAATCACCGCGCAGCACCGCCCCGTACCATATATTTACATTTTTTTCCAATTCCACGTCACCGACCACGGTGGCGTTGGGGGCGATGTAGGCTTTGGATGTCATGACCGAGCCTCCTTTGTGATTTTGTTTATTGTATCACCGCGGCTGAGGGTTTGCAACCGGGTTTTTCCCCAAGGCGGCAGCCACTAAAATGCCAAGATTGTCCCGGTAAATGGTGTCGAATTGGCTTAAGGGCAAGGGATTTTCCCCCGCACCAACCTCAATGGTGTATCCCGGCCGGCGGAAGAATTTGATAAACCAGTCCTTATATCCGGCAAAGGCGGAATTGTAGGGGGTATCTTCCACGGCATAGCCGCTTAAGGCGGAAAAAATATCTGCCAATTCTCTGGCACCGGGAACAAAAAGATCATCAAATTGCCAGTAGATCACTTCCCCTTGGGAATGATAGGCAAGCACCAGTGCCGGGTCAATGGCTTGGGTATAGCCGGCTAAGGCCCGGGTCTCCAACTGATTTAATGGCGCGCGGCCCACATAGTCTCTGGGGGCAGGGGAAATAAAGCCTTGGGAGAATTTGATTTCCCGGGCCTGCAGCCATCCGGCAGGGTAATTTAGGTTTAGATCCACACCCAAGAGGTTGGCTTTCCAGCCTGAGGGGAAAGGAATTTCCGGATAGTTTGCAGCAATTGCCTGGGCGGTTTGGTAGGAAATGCGGTTGGGAGAAATGTCTCCGGTGACCAGATCCACACCGTCCGGATTTACCATGGGAACGGTGTAAATGGTTGCGGCATCCGCAAGCTCCCGGGCATCTACACCGAAAATGCTGCCTCCGGTGGCCAGGGCCTGGGCAAAATCCTCCACAAATTTTAAGATCACCGGGGTGGTGATCCATTCGTTGGCGTGGTGGGCGGCAGTATAGAGCACTTTTCGCGGGCCGTTTCCAATGACCAGCGTGCGTATGGGGCGGTCATAGGCGGTTTGGGCCAGTTCTTCGCTGCGGCAGAAAGGGTAGGTGCGCACAAGTTCGGCAATGATCTGATTACAAAGCTGAGAAGTCATGGGCACATCGGTTTTGACAATTGGCATAAAAAATCACCTCCGGTTATTGTATGCCGGAGGTTTTTGTTTGTTGCTTATGCCATTTGGAGTGTGAGCTCCCGGCCGCCTAAGATGTGAAAATGCAGGTGGTGTACGGTTTGGCCGGCATCTGCGCCGCAGTTGGAGACCACCCGATAGCCGCCGGACAGACCTTCTTCCTGGGCAATTTTCGGAATCACCTCAAAAATGTGAGCCACAAGGGCGCTGTTTTCAGTGGTGATACCTGCTACAGAGGGAATGTGGGCCTTGGGGATCACCAAAATGTGGGTGGGCGCTTGGGGCGCAATGTCCCGAAAAGCCAAAACCAGCTCATCCTCGTATACCTTGGTGGAGGGGATGTCCCCAGCTACGATTTTACAAAACAGACAATTTTCCATAGTATTCTCCTTAAATTCCAAAGACACTGAATACGCCCACGCTGGCAAGGCCCATAATCAGACCGGCAAGCAAAACGCCCAAAGATACGGCCAGGGCGGTGCTTTTAATGCCCATGTTCAGAAAGCTGGCCGCCAGCGTTCCGGTCCATGCGCCGGTACCCGGCAGGGGAATTCCCACAAACAGCAGAAGTGCTATAAAAAGGCCGCCCCGACCGGCAGCGCGCACCAGCTTTTGGCCGCCACGCTCACCTTTTTCTAAACAAAAACTGAAAAATTTTCCGATATATTTCTTGTGCGCGCCCCAAATCAAAACTTTTCTTGCAAAAAAGTAGATAAAGGGAACGGGGAGCATATTGCCCAGGGTGCATACCACAAGGGCAGTCCAGTAATCCAGGCCCATACCTACGCCAACGGGAATTGCACCCCGCAGCTCCACAATAGGAACCATGGAAATGAAAAATATGGTCAAATATTTAAGAAACATTTCATCACCTTTGTTTTGTTTTGCTTATGGTAACATAAACTATCCAAATATGCAATGGGAAATGTATGCTCTTGGGCGGATGATATCCGCACTTGCCGGATAAACATATGTCATTGCCAGGCCGGTCTGAAGACCGGTCTGGCAATCCGTACTCTTGAGGAAGCGGATTCCCACGGTCGCTAACGCTCCCTCGGAATGACGGGAGCCAGGGGTAGGTGATTGTCCTAATGGGTACAAGAGAAGAAAGGCCGGGGGCGGATTTCCGCCCCCGGAAAAGGTTGGGTTTTAGCTTTTTGCGGTAAGTACCATGCCGGCCTGGGCGATAACATCCATGTCATCGGCTGCGCCGGTTACACCGGTAATGGTGATTTTGCTGCCGTCATAGGTGTAGGAAAGGGTGCATTCCAGGCCCTCTTCGTTGCGCACAGAGACCGCGCTGTTGGTGCAGGAAAGCACTGTGCACGGGCCGCTGCCGCCACCCCGGCCAAAGCGGTAATAAACGCCGTTGACTTCTACCAGATTGTCCTTTTCCCATTCCATTACGGTTTCCTTGGGCTCTTCAAATTCGCCATCGGTATAAAATTTGTCAAAGTTGTCGCCCGCGCCGTAGCCGCATTCAAACGCGCCGTTTTCGTATGTGAAGGTGACCCGATAACATACGTCGCCTTGCACAAGGTAGCCCTGAAAAGCGCCGGTGGGTGCCGGGACAGGGGGCGGTTCGGGGGTTACCGGAGTTTCCGGCTCATCAGGAGTGTCCGGTTTCTCAGGGGTTTCGGGAGTTTCGGGCGTTTCGGGAGTTTCCGGCTCATCAGGAGTCTCGGGTGTTTCCGGTGTTTCGGGGGTCTCAGGAGTTTCCGGAGTTTCGGGAGTCTCAGGATTTTCCGGTGTGTCCGGATTTTCGGGATTCTCGGGGGTTTCCTGGGAATCTTCGATTTGGGTGGAGTTTTGCTGGGAATTGCCTTGGTTTTCCGGCGCACTGTTTTCCTTGTCTTTGTCACAGGCCACCAGCACCAGGAGCAGGGAAAGAACCAAAAGAATCACAGAAAACTTTTTCATAAAAGGGCCTCCTTTTTTATTTTTCGGCTTCTTGTACGATCACGAAACCCTCCACCAGATTGGCGCTGACAAGGTAGCCTTCAATGGCGCAGGTGTGCTCCATCAGGTCCGTCAGGATCACGCAGCCGTCTTTGCACTCGATCTGCATGACATTTTTCATCACAATGGCTTCGGGAGACATGGTGTTCTTGTAAACTGTGGAAAGGCACATAAAAATCTCCTTATTTTACATCCAAGCTTGCCAGAACGGCGCTCAGGCGCAGGTTGCCCTTTTCAAAATCGGACACTGCGGCCATGACCTGCTCAAAGGCCATGTGATTACCGGCCTTTTCCAGCTGCTGGGCAAGATCCGCCAGCTCTCTTGCGTGAGCGGCGTTGTGGTTTGCCATATATTTCATCAGAGCGGTGAGCTCTTCCATGGGCGTATGCTCGCAATGGCCCTCACAGCTATGGCAGTGACCGACGCAATCGTGAGAATGGGTATGTTCTGCCCCGTGGTCGTGGAGATGGTCATGGTCGTGGGGATGCTCATGGGTGTGTTCATGAGCGTGATCGTGGGCATGGCTGTGGGTCACACCGTCGTGGGTGTGCTCGTGGGTGTGGGTATGGGTATGTTCGTGGTCGTGACCGCCCACATGATCGTGATGCAAATGCATA
>JAZSFE010000001.1:0-54490 GCA_045532105.1 Faecousia sp. | reverse complement strand
TCCTTGTACTCCTTGGGCAGGGGTGCGCCGGGGGTAACCTTGGGGCCGCCGCCGTGCATCTTCAGGGAGCGGACGGTAGCAACCAGAACGGAAACGTTGGGGGTCAGGCCGGACAGGCGGGTCTTAACGTTCCAGAACTTCTCGAAGCCGATGTCAGCAGCAAAGCCGGACTCGGTGACATGGTAGTCAAACAGCTTCAGAGCCAGACGGTCAGCGATAACAGAGGACTGGCCGATAGCGATGTTTGCGAAAGGACCGGCGTGGATCAGCACGGGCTGATGCTCGACGGAGTAGCACATGGTGGGGTTGATGGCGTTACGCATCCAAGCGGTCATAGCGCCGGCAACATCCAGGTCTTCACAGGTAACGGGCTCGCCGGTCTTGGAGTAAGCAACGACGATCTTGCCGATACGCTCGCGCAGGTCCTTCAGATCCTTGGCAACAGCCAGGATAGCCATCAGCTCGGAGCCAACGGCGATGCCGAACTTGGACTCCATCATGAAGCCGTCAAGTCTGCCACCGATACCGATGATGATATTACGCAGGGACTGTGCGCAGAAGTCGATGATCCAGCCCATTTCCACGCGCTTGGGGTCGATGTCCAGACGCTTCAGGCCCTTGCTTGCCAGCCACTCGTCGGTGTTGTTGCGCTCGTGCTGCATACGGGCAGTCAGAGCGACCATGGCCAGGTTGTGTGCGTTCATAATGTCGTTGATGTCACCGGTCAGACCCAGGGAGAACTCGGTCATGGGCATCAGCAGAGCGTTGCCGCCGCCGGCAGCAGTGCCCTTAACATTCATGGTAGGACCGCCGGAGGGCTGACGCAGAGCGCCGCCGGCATTCTTGCCAATGTAGCCCAGGCCTTCGATCAGACCCAGAGAAACGGTGGACTTACCTTCACCGAAGGGGGTGGGGGTAACAGCGGTAACTTCAATGAACTTGCCGTCGGGCTTATCCTTCAGGCGGTTCATAACCTTGATAAAGTCGATCTTGGGAGTCTTGCCGTAGGGGATGATCTCCTCGGGCAGCAGACCCAGCTTCTCGCGGAAGTAATCCACAGAGGGCAGAGTCTTTTCAGCCTCTTCAGCGATCTGCCAGTCAGCAAACTTGGTGGGGTCCAGCTTTACGAGACCTTTCTCGTCTACGTACTTGCCGCTTTCGTCATAAACGATTGCCATAGTATGTTTCCTCCTTATATTTGGCGCTTTTTGCGCATTTTAAATGTTTTTGATCTTCGCGCTGTCACGGATCAGCTGCATGACCTTGGTGGTCATAACGCTGCGACGCACGGAATTTTCAAATTCTTCGCTGAAATAAGGCTTCAGTTGCTCGACGGTCATGTTGTTCTGCCGGGCGATCAAGGCGATGGCTTCGCCCATTTCCTGCTGTGAGACCGTAAGATCTTCCAGTTTTGCGATCTCGTCCACGGCGGCAAAGTTGCGAAGAGCAGCTTCGGCAGCGGGGTAGGAGTCTTTCCGCAGGTCTTCCTCGGTGGTGTTCATAAAGGAACAGTACATTTCCAGAGAAAGGCCTTGCTGGGCAAGCTGTGTTTCCAGCGCTTTCAGCTGTTCCTGCACTGCGTTTTCCAGCTCCTGGGGGTCTGCGGTAAAGTCAAGAGTAGCTGCGGCCTGGCGCAAAAGCCGGTCCTGCAGATCCATCTCGCCACGTTCATCAGTGTAAGCCTGAAGGCTCTCTTTCAGCTTCTCCCGCATTTGCTCCAGGGTGTCGCATCCGCCAACCTCTTTGGCAAAAGCATCGTCCAGCTCATAGGGAATGCAAAGGCGGATCTCGTGAATTTTGCAGCGGAATTCTGCTTCCTTGCCCGCAAGCTCCGGAGCGTGATACTCTGTGGGGAATGTCACCTTAACGGTAACTTCCTCGCCGGGGACTTTATCCACCAGTTGTTCTTCAAAGCCGGGGATAAACGCGCCGCTGCCCAAAGTCAGTGTCTGCATTTCGGCAGTGCCGCCGGGGAATTGTACGCCGTCACAAAAACCGGCATAATCCAGCACAACTTCGTCCCCCAGTTCGGTGGGGCGGTCGTTGACGGTGGTGATTCGGGGGGCCTGTTGCTGCAGCCGGTGCAGCTGGCGGTCCACTTCTTCATCTGTAATGATATGTCTGGAAACTTCTGCCTCCAAACCACGGTATGTAAATTGCATGGAAAAGCTCCTAACCGAGTAAATATAACAAAAGGGCAACCCAATTCCCCAGTGAGAACTGAACTGCCCAGACGGTCGGCCAATATTACGATACGTTCCTCCGCGGTGCTCCGCGATAACCGTCAGTCCCGTATCGTCATAGCCATAATAAACCTAAAAAATGGTTTTGTCAAGCAGAAAAATCGGGCAGAAAAAAGAAAAGAGCGGTCACATTGGAAAAAGCGCCAAAGCGCTTGCGTATCCTTATTTAATATACCAGTTTTGAGATAAAAAGTCAACGAAATTCCCTTTTGCCACATCGGGAAAATACGGCATATGTGCACAAACAGATTGTTGTTGCATTTTTGCGTGAAATTCGATATGATATAAATGAAGTTTTATAGGTTGAGCAAACGAAGGAGAACAGGATGTTTGAAGGATTTTCGCCGGAAACCGTGGATTTTCTCTGGGGCATCCGGATGAACAATAACCGGGAATGGTTTTTAGAGCATAAAAAGCAGTATGTGCAAACTCTGTATGAACCCATGAAAGCACTGGGGGCGGAGCTGTTTGCGCCTTTTGCGGACAAACCCGGAAATCTTTTGAAGGTTAGTCGTATTTATCGGGATGCCCGGCTGCACCATCCGCTGCCTTATAAAGAAAGTCTATGGATCTGCATCCGGCAGGATGTACAGTGGTGGGCGGAAAATCCCTGTCTGTTTTTCGAGATCAATCCCGAGGGGATCGACTATGGCTTTTTTATGTGGAAGCCAAAGCCTGCCATGATGAAGGCCTTTCGCAAGGCCATTGCCGCTGAGCCGAAAGACTTTTTGGATATGATCCGGCGGGTGGAAGATGTCACGGGTCAGCGCATTACGGCGGAGGAATACAAGCATCCCGAAAAATGGGAGAATGAAGACCTTGCCCGGTTTTATCTGTGGAAAGCCAAGCTCGACTTAACAAGACATGAGGATTTCAGTGAAAGCACCTTCGGCCCGGAGCTTGCCGGGCGGGTGGGCGATTATCTTGAAACGCTGATCCCGCTTTACGAATACTTTAACCGCTTTGCGGATTGATGGGGGTAACGATTATGAAAAAGACGATTTTTAAGGGAATGGCCAGCGCGCTTATCACACCCATGAATGAAAAGGGTGTGGATTACGAGGCTCTTGGCCGACTGATAGAGTTTCAGATCGAAAACGGCATCCATGCTCTGGTTGCCGTGGGCACTACCGGTGAAAATGCTACTTTGGAGCCGGAGGATCAGAAAGAGGTCATTCGCTTTACTGTGGAAAAGGTGGCGGGTCGCGTACCCGTGATTGCCGGTACAGGTACGAACAACACGGAGCACGTGCTGGAAAATACCCGTAATGCCTGTGAAGTGGGCGCAGATGCGGTGTTGGTGGTAACCCCCTATTATAATAAGGCGACTCAGAACGGCTTGATCACCCACTTTACTAAGGTGGCGGATGTTTCCACTGTGCCGGTGATCCTTTACAATGTTCCCGGTCGTACCGGCTGCAACCTGCTGCCCAAGACTGTGGCAAAGCTGGCAGAGCATCCCAATATTGTGGCCATTAAGGAAGCTACCGGCAACATGAGCCAGATGGTTGAGCTCATGGCGCTGTGTGGCGATAAGATCGATATTTATTCCGGAGAAGATGCGCTGACTGTGCCCTTTATTTCCATGGGTGCGGCAGGTACCATCAGCGTGCTGTCCAATGTTGCTACCAAGATGTCTGTGGAAATGGTGGAAAAAGCCTTTGCCGGTGATTATGCCGGTGCGGCGGCGCTGCAGTGCAAGCTGCTGCCCCTGATTAATGCACTGTTCAGCGAGGTCAATCCTATTCCCGTGAAGGCAGCTGCGGCGGCTATGGGCTTCGGTGAAAATTACCTGCGCCTGCCTCTGACCCCCATGGAGCCTGACCATGAGGCGGTACTGCTGGCGGAGATGAGAAAGCTGGGGATCTTGGAATGAAAGCTGTAATTTGCGGCGCCAATGGCGCTATGGGCAAGCTCATTGATGAGATTTTGGGCGCGGAAGTTGCCGGTCGGGTGAGCATCGACGGCGAGAACGGTGTGCCTAAGACCTTTGCTGAGCTGGGCGAGGTCAGCGCGGATGTGGTGGTGGACTTTTCCTATCACAGCGCGGTGGCGGATGTGCTTTCCTATGCGGAAAAGATCGGCAGCGCGGTAGTCATTGGCACTACCGGGCATACCGCTGAGGAAAAGACCATGATCTATGAGGCGGCAAAAAAGCTGCCGGTGTTCTATTCCGGAAATATGAGTTTGGGTATTGCGGTGCTGTGCCGACTGGCGCGGCAGGCAGCCTCCTATTTCCCGGATGCGGATATTGAGATCGTTGAGGTGCATCATAACCGAAAGGTGGACGCTCCCAGCGGAACGGCACATATGCTGTTCCAGGCGGTGCGGCAGGTGCGTCCCGATGCGGTGGAGGTCTGCGGCCGAGCCGGTGAGGGCAAGCGGAAAAAGAATGACATCGGTGTTTCTTCCCTGCGTATGGGAAATGTGGTAGGTATTCATGAGGTGCACATTTGCACACCCAGCCAGACCCTGACCTTGCGGCATGAAGCCGGTACTCGAGCCATGTTGGCCGAGGGCGCGGTGGAAGCTGCCCGGTTTATGGTAGGAAAGGGCGTCGGCCTTTACACCATGGAGGAACTTTTGGAGGAAACGTAATGCGCTGCTGGTATATGAACGGCGCGGGCAACGACTTTATGGTAGTGGATGCCCGGGGACTGGAATTGGATATGGCGGCCATGGCCAAGGGGTTATGTAAACTTACGGGAGCCGATGGATTTATGGCAGTGGACGAGTCTGCCTGCGCGGATTTCAAGCTCCACTTTTATAATTCTGATGGCTCTCGGGGTGAAATGTGCGGCAACGGCAGTCGGTGCGTTTGTCGGTTTGCTTATGAAAATGGCATTGCCGGTAAGGACATGACTGTGGAAACGGATGCAGGAATCGTGGAAGGTCATCGCCTCAGCGAAAACCAGTATCGGGTGAAGCTGAACAACCCCTCTGTGCTGGATTTACAGAGAAAAGAAGATGTTGCTTATGTGGAGCTGGGTGACCCCGGTGTTCCTCATGCTGTTAAGGAGATTTCCGGTCTAGCCTGGGAACAGGCGGAGGAATTGCGGGAGATGGCAAAGGGCCTTCGTTACGATCCGGCTTTCCCCAAGGGCGCAAATGTGAATTTGTTTACGTGGCTGGATAAAGATAAGGTGCGCATTTTGACCTATGAGCGTGGCGTAGAGGATTACACCCTTGCCTGCGGCACGGGTTCTGCGTCTACGGCCCTTACCCTTTGGGTCAAGGGACAGCTATCCGATGGGGCGCTGACTTTGGAAAATAAGGGCGGCACATTGCAGGTGCGTATTGAGGGCGCGGTGCCCAAAGCACAGGCGGTGTATTTGGAAGGCCCAACAGAGTTGGTTAAAATTTATGAAATTTGAATGTGTTCCGGGCGGAATGATCCGCCCGGAATTTTTTGCATGCTTTAGAATACTGCCGAAGTCCCGCGAAACAGGGATTCTACTACCGGTAGAGTTGCCGTTTCTACCGGGCAGAGGGGAGGAAAACAACCAATTCTCCCGGAAACAGCGTGACATAGCCGGGAAAATGAAGTATCATAAATGGCAGATATGGAAACAGTTTTATAACTGTAAAAACTCCATGGCAATATGTTTTTAGGAGCGTGCTTTAATGATAAATTATCAGATTATTACGGACTCTGGCTGTGATCTGCCCGGTGAAATGCTGGAAAAACTGAACGTAGCGGCCATCCCGCTGCAGGTAAATTTCCGGGGACAGTGTATGGATGATTCCGTGGATGCCTTGGCAAAGGAAATGTACGACGGCCTGCGCGCCGGAGAAAAGGCGACCACTTCAGCAGTAAACCCCACCCGGTGGGCACAGGTCATTGAGCCGGCGCTCAAAGAGGGCAAGGATGTTCTGGTCATTGCGTTCTCTTCCGGCCTGTCTGCAACCTATCAGTCTGCAGTGATCGCGGCGGAGGAGCTTAAGGAAACTTATCCCGACCGCAAGATCATGGTGGTTGACAGCTTGTGCGCCTCTTTGGGTCAGGGCCTGTTGGTGTGGCATGCCTGCAAAAAGCGGGATGAGGGATTGACCCTTGAGGAGTTGGCTGCATGGGTCACGGAAAAACGCATGAACCTCTGCCTGTGGTTCACGGTGGATGACTTGATGTATTTGAAGCGGGGCGGCCGTGTCGGTGCCACCACTGCGGTTCTGGGAACGATGCTGAACATTAAGCCGGTGCTTCACATGGATGAAGAGGGACATTTGATCAGCAAATCCAAGTGCCGGGGCAGAAAGGCTGCCATTGAGGCTTTGGCGGCAAAGGCTGTGGAGCTGGGTTTGCCGGGCGAAAACGATACCATGTTCATCTGCCATGGTGACTGCCTGGAGGATGCAAAGTATTTGGAAAAGAAGTTGAAGGAGACCACAGAGGTTAAGGATGTGTTCATCGGTTACACCGGCGCGGTGATCGGTTCTCATTCCGGACCGGGAACGCTGGCGCTTTTCTTCCTGGGCGAGCATAAGTAAAAATATACGGGTCTGTCAACAAGACAGACCCGTGTTTTCTTTGTTATGGGGTTTGTTTGTTTTGTTCTTCTTCCTCCAGAACCCGGTAGGCAACTTTTCCCACCAGCGTTTTGGGAAGATCTTCCCGAAATTCAATGTCATAAGGCATGGCATATTTGGCAATATACTCTTTGCAGTAATCCATCAAAAGTGCTTTGGTTTCGTCGTTGGGTTGAACATTGGGCGCAAGCTTGACGAACGCCTTGACTTTTTGCATTTTGTACGGGTCGGGGACACCGATAATGCAGCTCATTTGCACCAGCTCATGGGCATCTAAAATATTTTCCAGCTGGGCGGGGTATACATTGTAGCCGGAGGTGACGATCATGCGCTTGGCCCGGCCTTTGAAATATACAAAGCCCTGTTCGTCCATAGTGCCTAAGTCTCCGGTGTAGACCCAGGTCAAGCCATCGTTATGGCGGCGGAGTGTTTGGGCGGTCTCCTCCGGGTGGTGAGCATATTCTTTCATCACAGTCGGGCCGGCCAAAAGGATCTCGCCCTCTTGCCCATAGGGCAGTTCTTCGTCTGTGCCGGGGGCGACGATCTTAATATAGGTATCCGGGAAAGGAAGACCGATAGAACCCTCCTTATACATATGGGAAGGGGTCAGACAGCAGGCAGTGACGGTTTCCGTTGTGCCGTAGCCTTCCCGTACCTGAACGGTGGCCTTGTGGTCGTAAAGAAATTTGTCAAATTTCTTTTTCAGTTCAATAGACAAACTGTCGCCCCCGGAAAAAACGCCTTTGAGGCAGCTTAAATCCGCCCCTTCCATATCCGGAAGCCTCAGCAGAGCTTCGTACAGCGTGGGCACACCGGCAATAAAATTACAGCGCGCCTTTACAAGATCCCGGGCATAGCTTTTGGGAGTGAACCGGGGCACAAGGATGCTCCGACCGCCTTGGGTAAGCATAGCGTGGATGCAAACGCCCAAGCCAAAACCGTGGAAAATAGGCATGGCGGCCAGCATCTTGTCTCCCGGACGGAACATGGGGTTGGTGGCAATAACTTGCTGACCCAGCGCATTAAAGTTCTTGTTGGTCAGAACGATGCCCTTGGTAGTGCCGGTAGTGCCGCCGGAATAGAGGATCACCGCAGGTGTATCGGAAGCGCCCATAATTTTGGGGTCATGGGCGGTGCGGCCCAGCTGCAGAAAATCTTTCCACTTCACTACAGGTGCGTTTTTAGGGAGCTTTTCGAGTTTACGCCCCTGGGTCAAAAAGTAACCGATTTTGACCATGGGGGAGAGGGCATCTGGAATACGGGCGATGATCAGGGTGCGGACATTCGTGCCCTGTATTGCCTGCTGAAATTTGGAATAAAATTGATCCAGGGTCACGGCAGCAACAGAGCCGGATTCTCGCAAATAGAAATTGATCTCCTTTTCAGCAGACAGGGGGTGGATCATGTTGGCGATGCCGCCAATCAAATTAACGGCATAGAAAAGGTAGATGGCTTGGGGGCAGTTGGGCATAGCGATGGTGAGCTTATCATTTTCCTTAAGACCGCAGGCCTGCAGGGACCTGGCACAGAGCAGGATGTTTTTCACCAGTTCTTTATATGTGGTGGATTTGCCCATAAAATCGAAAGCTACAGCGTTGGGATAGCGATCCGCGATCTGTTTCACGGCTTCAAACATAGAGCCTTCAAAATAGTCAAGGTGCATGGGCACATCGCCTAAATGATCTTTCCAGGGGGTTTTTGGGGAAACTGTGTTCATAGCGGTGATCACATCCTTATTTCAAAGCAGGTAGGCATTTGTGAAAAAAGAACGCAGCAACGCTGCGTTCTTTCTATGTTTTCAGTTATTTCAGAGCAGCCCGCTCAGCTTGCAGTTTGCGGATAAAGAATACCAGGAACACAATGGTGCTGATAAGGCCCACGGCTGTGGCGGCAATACTCACGATCAGGTTGGTCTGCCAGGTAAGGCCGGTTTTCAGGAAGTTGCTGGTCAAATAGCTGTATGTGCTGAAAATGCCAAGGCCCAGTGCGGACAAAGAACCCAGTGCGCTGTTAATGCGAGCCAAAGAGAAGATGCAAAGAGTAACACCTAAAACCAACAGGAGCGCAGGCATGGTAACTTCGTCGTTAATGATAAAATCTACATCAAACTGCTTTTCGTAGTCTTTCTGCAAATCCTTATAGTCTTTGGGGAACCAGGTGAACTCGCTGATAGAGATTTCCTTTACCACATCGACCTTTTTGCCTTCTTCGTTCTTTTCTTTAACTTCGGTTTGCCAATAAGGAACAAACAGCATCGCAATCATAGCTACTACCATCAGCAGGCTGACGATGGTAAAGATAGGCGCGCCGCGAAAAGTCTTTCTCATTATGTACGCTCCTTTGCACTTATAATAGTGATAACATCATAACAGATAGCGGTGGGTTAATTGTGAACAAATTGTGAACATTGACGGTTTTTGCCAACGGAATCATGAAGAGAAAAAACGGGGCGCACAAAATGTGCGCCCCGTAAATTGTTTAGATCTCGCCCAGAGCCTTCATGGCAGCGGTGACCCGCTCCTTGTCGGCATCGGAAATTTCCGGAGCATAGTCCGGAGCGTATTCGCCGGGGCAGCCCAGCAGACCCATGGCATGGGAGAAGGCCTTCAGCAGGAAAGGTGTGGAGGCCAGCAGATTCCGCAGAGCAATAATATCGTCCAGCGCCTTGCCGGCAGTAGCCATATCCCCAGCGGCCAGAGCGGTGTACATCTTCTTGGCAGTCTTAGGGGTGCAGGCGAACATGCCGTCCAGGTTCTTGTCAATACCGTAGTTGTAAGCAATATCAAAATCGTCGATGTTGCTGTACATCTGGGTGAAGTCGGCGGGGCGATCCTCAGCGCGCATCAAAATACGCTGGGTCACCAGGTTGCCGGACTTGATGCCCTTGATGTTGGGGTTCTTCCACAGCTTCTTAACGGTGGCAGGTGCGGTAGCGACCTTGGTCACCACGGCCAGGTCATACAGATATGTAGGCATACCGGCGCGGTTAGCGATCTCGTTGTAGAAATTGTAAATATGATCCTGGTTGCATAGGCTGTAATAGGGAACGGTGGAAACGATACCGTCGATGCCCTTGATGTCCTTCATGGCATTGACGCGCTCCAAAACTTTGTTGATGGCGCAGTCGGTCACACCGACCAGCACGGGAACTCTGCCCTTGGCAGCTTCTACGCTGACCTTGGCGACCTTGGGGCATTCGCTGGGGCGCAGGAAAGCCTGCTTGCCCATGGAGCCCATGACCAAAAGACCGGAAGCGCCGGCTTCGATCTGCTGTTCGATCTGGTTTACCATGCTTTCTGCACAGAAATTGCCGTCCTTATCGGTGGGTGTACCCAAAGCGGTATAAAATCCCTTTTCCATAATCATACCTCATTTGTTATTGTCCGCATTAGCTGCGGATATATTTTTTGAGCGTTGCTCTATCGTCAATAGTATAGCAACCCTTTTTTTTGTTTTTCAAGCGGTTTGGCCATTTTGCCCGGATTATTTTTCCAGCGCCATCATTTTGTCGATGCGCCGTTGATGACGGGCATCCCCGGAGAAGTCTGTTTCCAGCCAGGTATCCACGATCTTCAGCGCCAGTTGTTCATTTACAATGCCTGCGCCCAGAGCCATCATGTTGGTATCATTGTGTTCCCGAGTCATGCGGGCGGAGGTCAGATCGGAAAGCAGCGCGCAGCGAATGCCCTTTACTTTGTTAGCGGCAATGGACACACCGATACCGGTGGTGCACAGCACGATGCCCCGATCACAGCGGCCGTCAGCTACAGCCATGGCGGCAGCGCCGGCAAAATCGGGATAATCGCAGGAATCCTTTGTGTGCGTACCGAAATCCGTCACCTGGTGGCCCTGCTCCTGCAGCCGGGAAACCAGCTTGTTTTTCAGCGCCAGAGCGCCGTGGTCACAACCGATAGCAATTTTCATAATGCAGTCTCCTTTTACAGTACAAATCCACCGTTCACAGGAAGCACCTGTCCGGTGACAAAGTCAGCATATGCCAGATATTCCATGGCCTTGGCCACATCCTCAGCAGTGCCGTTGCGGCCAACAAGGGACTCTTGGGCCAGTTGCGCCATGGTGTCTTTTGAAACACCTGCGCACATATCCGTTTCAATGACGCCGGGGGCAATGCAGTTTACCCGGATGCCGCTGGGCCCCAGTTCCTGAGCCAGCGCTTTGGTCAGGGCGATCACAGCTCCTTTGGTGGCAGAGTAGGCCGCTTCACAGGAAGCGCCCACCTGTCCCCACATGGAGGAAACTGTGATGATGCTGCCTGCCTGCTTTTGCAAGAAGCCGGGAATGGCGGCTTTGATGCAGTGGTACATACCCTTGACATTCACATCAAACAGCCTGTCCCATTGGGTTTCCGGAAGCTGGTGAATGAGACCGGTGGCACAAATGCCTGCATTGCAGATGAGAATGTCTGCCGGTGGGATCTTTTCAAAGGCGGCAGCAACCGCTGCGCCGTCAGCCACATCGCAACAGATGGCGGTAGCGCCGGTTTGCGCTGCTACAGATGCCGCTGCAGTGTGGTCTTTTTCATAAAGGAAGAATACCTTGTCCCCACGGGCGGCAAAAAGCCGCACGGCAGCAGCGCCGATGCCACGGGAGCCACCGGTGATCACAACGGTTGACATAACACATATCCGCCTTTCGCTGTTAGTAAAAAAGGATGCTGCATTTTGCAGCAGCCGGTGATATTATCTTCTGCGACTTTTGGTGCGATGGTCAGAATATTGCTTTATGGAGGAGATCTTGCTGTCAGATTCCGACATAAAAGCTTTCAGCTTTTCTTCAAAAAGCTGGTCTGCGGTTTTCGGTGCAGGGGGAGGAGTGGGAGCGGTGCGCTGCGGGCGGGGTGTATTTTCCCGGGCGGGCTTAGCTTCCAGCCGCTTGATGGAAAGGTTGACCTTGCCGTTTTCTGTGCCAATGACCAAAACTTTGACTGCCTGACCTTCTGTCAGGTGCTGGCGAATGTCACTGACATAGGTGTTGGACACCTCGGAAATATGTACAAGACCGGTCTTGTTCTCCGGCAGGGAAATAAATGCGCCGAAATTGGTAATGGATTTTACAGTTCCTTCTAAAATTGCGCCCACGGTTAGCTCCATAGTTTGCTTTGCTTCCTCCAAAAATAAAATACGAATGATCAGCCTTCCGGCTGGAAGATCACAGAATCGGGATCCACAAGATCCAGCTCTTCCTTGGCGATCTGATCTACGCTGTCCGGCGTGCCAAGAGCATCAATGCGGTCTTGCAGATCTTGCTTGTCTTGTTCCAGCTGCTGCACTTGCTGACGAGTGGCATCGATGTCTGCCTGAGCTTTTAGAAGCTGCCCGCGCATGGCCAGAAGTGTTACTGTAGATAACACCACGGTCAGCAGGACCACCATCTTTGTCAGACGAGGGGTGCGCGTATAAACCAGCTTGATGTGGCGCAGCGGATTGCCTCGTTTTGCCATGAGGGTGTCCTCCTTTGTGCAGTGTGGGTTTTGATTTGTTACACTTTATTGTACCCGATTTTTTTCTATATGCAAATAGTTTTTTTCCAAAACCGGCAAAATTTTTAAAAATCTTACGCAAAACGCTCTTGACAAAGGAAAAAACTGTAAAAATAGTGCCCCAAAAGGCGGCAAACACCGGCTGCAGCAATGTACCCAGGGAGAGACGCCATATAAAAAAGCCGCCGGCAAAGCCAGCCCAATAGCCAATGCGCAGTGCCCCTGCGCAGATCTGAAAGCTGAAATACAGCCATGCAAAAAAGAAAGCAGCTACAAACAAAGCATCAGCAAGATGCAAAAGCTTGCGCTGCAGGGGGCGCAAAAAATCATAAACAAGGCCAAGGCCCACGCCAAAAAGACCCGCCCAGGCGAGGTAAACCCCGGCCACAGCCGGCGCCGTCATCCAAACAGACGGCGCAGCCAGCTGCCGCCCTGCCGCGGTTCTTCGTAAACAAGCGCGCAAATGCGCCCCTCTACGGTAACCTGACCGCCTTCCAGCGAAAGATTTTTCATTTGCAGCTCTTGCCCATGCACGGTAAGATTGCCCAGAGAGGTGTGCAGCAGCACAGAGGTGTCGTCAAAGCTGACTACCTCGGAAACTCCGGTTATGGAAAGCTGTTTTCGCTCGTTTAGTGTCAGTTTATGGGGGAAGTTCATTCGTTCTTCTGCCATAGAGATCCCTCCTCGGGAAAGACTATGAGGGGAAATTGAAAAATATGAAAAACATCCACCGGCAGAGCCGGTGGATGTAATGTTATTCAGATACTTCTGCTTGGGCAGGTTCTTCTGCAGTAGGTTCTTCTGCAGCAGGTTCTTCTGTTTCGTCAGATTCCTCTTCATCTTCGATTTCCGCAGCTTGGGCGGCTACCTGATTGACAAACAGCTTTTCGGGGGAGTGCTCCCGGTAGGTCTGCACGCACAGCACGATCGCTGCCGCAAGGCAGCTGACGGCAGCCAGTACTTGGCTGACCCGAAGGGGGCCCCACATAAGGCTGTCGGTGCGCAGGGCCTCAATGAAGGCTCTGCCGAGGCCGTACCATACCACATAGCCAAGAGCAATCTGGCCGTCATACTTGCGCCGTTTGGACAGGAAGTGTAGCAGCACAAAGCCCACAAGATTCCACAGGGATTCATACAGGAAAGTGGGATGGTGGTATTCTACCTTGCCGGTCAAAGAGTTCAGCAGGCCCATTTTCAGCCACCAATCGGCCTCAGAACCAAAGGCCTCGCGGTTGAAGAAGTTGCCCCAGCGGCCAATGCACTGGCCGATCAAAAAGCCCAGGGCTACCAGATCCAACAGAGCGGGGAGCTTGATCTTCTTAAACTTGCAGAAAATGGTAACGCCCAAAAGTGCGCCCAGTACGCCGCCGTAAATGGCAAGACCGCCATTCCACACATATAGGATGCTGATGGGGTCTTTTATATACTGCTCCCATTCAAAGGCGCAATAGTAAAGCCGGGCGCAAACCACAGCCAGAGGGACGATCCACAAAATGCCGTCGGTCAGATCGTTGTCGTTGATGCCAAATTCTTTGCACCGCTTCCATGCATAGACGATGGCCAGCAGCAGGCCCACGGCGATCAAAATGCCGTAGTAGTGAATATTTACCGGGCCAAGGGAAAAGGATTTTGCAGGGTCACATTCAATGCCAAGACCGGGAAAGGAAATAACGGTATAGGGGTTCATAGTCAAGCACCTCCTGTTTTTGTCTCTTCAAAGGGGCGGATCACGGACAGGCTGCAGCGTTCGGAGCGAATTACCTGCTTCAAAAATGTCAGCACTTCTTCTCCGGTCACCGAGGCATACACCTGGGGGAAATCGAAATAATCATACCGACACATATGGTAAGCGCACAGCCGGAATGCGGTTGCGTCAAAGCTGTCCAAGTCCCGGATCCTGCGACCAAGGGCGCTGCGCTTCATGCGCAGGAAATCCTGCCCCGGAATACCCTCCCGGCAAAGCTTTTCGGCTTGCTGCAGCAGGGCATCCCGGATTTTTTCGGGGTGATCGCTGTCACCGCCGCAGGTAAGAAGTGCGCAGCCGTCAATGGATTCAAAGCCGCCACCGAAGGAGGAGTCGATGATTCCGTCTTCATATAGCTTCAGATACAGCTCCGAGGATTCACCGAACAAAGCCTCCGCGGCAAGGTCACCCAGAATTTCCTGACGGATGGCGGCTTCGCCCAAGGGCGCACATTCACATTTGAAACCAAGCTGGAACATGGGCATGGAGACTTCCATCTGCCTGCCCGGAGCGTCCTTGGCGGTCATGTTTTCCTGGGGGAATGGTGCTTTTTTGCCGACAGGGCGGGGCTCGTCTCCTAAAATCTCCCGGGCAATGCCGCACACGCTTTCCGGGGAAACATCGCCTACCACGCAAAGGATCATATTTCCGGGAGTGTAAAAGGCTTTGTGGCACAGTTCCAGTGTTTCCGGGGTGATTTCCCGAAGGGAGTTGCTGCTGCCTAAAATGGGAACCCGAATGGGGTGATGGGCATACATGGCGGCCATTAAGTCCTCGAATACCCGGGAATCCGGTGTATCTGCGGTCATGCCGATCTCCTGATCGATGATGCCCATTTCCTTTTGCACGCTTTCTTCCGGGAAATAGGGGGTAGAAACAAACTCTACCAAAAGACGCAGATTTTCTTCAAAATGCTCGGTGCAGGAGAAATAGTAGGCCGTCATGTCATAGCTGGTGAATGCGTTGACATTTGCGCCCAAAGCGGCAAATTCCGCCATTACATCCCGCCCCGGCAGGTCGAACATTTTGTGCTCCAAAAAGTGGGCAATGCCTGCGGGCACAGTATAGTCCTTGCCCTCAAAAGAAAAGGAGGTATGCACCGAGCCGAAATCCGTTACAAAATAGGCAAGCTTGCGCTGGAAACCCGGACGGGGCACAACGGCAACGGTGAGGCCATTGGGCAAGGTGTCCCAAAAAACGGTTTCGGATAAGGAAATATATTCTTTTTTCATGCCTGCACCCCCTTTAAGAAGTAAGAGGAATGAAGCTGCAAGCTACGGGCGGCCGCAGTTACCTGAGGGATGCTCACCCGGGAAACGGCTTCATAATGCTCCTCAAGGCTTAAGGGGAAATTGCTCAGGCAATGGGTGGCGTAGTAGTTTTCAATAGCACCGGGGGAATCGTGCACGCCCCGGAGGGCGGAAAGGATCGCTTCCTTGGCGCTTTGGAGTTCCCCTTCGGAGATCTGACCCTGCTGACAGGTAGAAAGCTGGTGCAGGATCTCCTGACGGGCGATGTCCTCTTTTTGGGTGTCGATACCGGCATTGACGGTTAAGATGCCCTTAGAGCCGTAGTAACCGGAGCCGATAGAGTAGCAAAGAGACATATTTTCCCGCAAATTCTGGAACAGCTTGCTGGTCATGCCACCGCCGAATAAAGTGTTGCAGACCTGCATGGCGGCAAAGTCCGGACTTTGGTTGGTAATGGGGGTGATAAAGCCCATGCCCAGCTTGGCCTGCGCCACATCCAGAGTTTCTACCTTGTCTTTTTTGCCGCCGTCCCGGAAAGGAGTCTGGGGCGGCAGAGGGGCGCGGTTTCCACAAATATTGGAGAATATGGGGGTGAGCAGCTCTGCTACCTGTTCCGGTTGGGCAGAACCAACATAAAAAATGGCGACCTCACTTTCCTGTAAAAGGGTTTGATAGTGGGCGTATGCATTTTTGTGGTCAATGGCGGCAACGGTGTCCTTTTCGCCCAGGCGGGGGATGCCGAAGCTGTCCGCGCTGCACATGGTCTTTAGAAGCTGACCGGCTGCATAGGTGCGCTTGTCGTTAAGGTCAGACTCTATGGTGAGAATCAGGTTGCGTTTTTCGCTTTCCACATATTCCCGGCAGAAGCCACCGTCCTGAGTAAGGGGGTTAAGCAGCAATTCCTGCACAAATTCCAGCATGGGGCGCAGGATCTCGTCGCCCTCCAGGGCAAACCGGTCCTCCATAAAGGCGCAGTATAACCCCGTGGTTTGGTAATCGCCGATGCGCCGCACCAAAGCGCTCACAGATGCGCCGTAAAGGTCGTCCAGCTTCCGGGTGATGGCCCGAAGATCCCGATGCTTGACCGTGCCACGGAGCAAGATCGCAGGGAGCAGGGCGTTTAATGCAGCCTCTTTTGCATCCATGAGGCGAAGAAACTGGATGCTGAGGCAGCCTTGTTTAAACCGGCCATCGTGCACACAGTGGAGCGTGACACCGGGGGAAAGGGTAAATGTATGGGACATGCTTTGATCCTCTTCCTTGTGGAAATGTAATTTTCTTTATTATATACCATTGTTGTGAAAATAGGAAGTGGTTACCGGAAAAAATCCGTGTTTTCCAGTTGCGGTTTTTCCTAAAATGCGGTACAATGGGAGCAGCTTACAGTAGGAGGTGCAATGCCATGGCGTGGCTGGAGATCGTGATCAAGACCCAAGACCGGGATGTGGAAGCCACGGCAGCGGCGCTCACCGCAGCGGGTTTTTCGGAGCTGGTAGTGGAAGACCAAAGCCAGTTTGAGACTTTTTTGGAGGAAAACCGGGCCTGCTGGGATTATATTGATGAAACGCTGCAAGCGCAGCTGCAGGGCCTTTCTCAGATCAAGCTGTATCTTCCCGAAGAAGAAACCGGGGAACTTGAAAGACTCCGCAAAGTTGTGGACAGCATGGGACTTCCCATGGAAGTTTCTGCCATGGAGGAAACAGACTGGGAAGAAGGCTGGAAAGAAAATTACCCTCCGGTGCAGGTCGGAAAGCGCTTTACCGTGCTGCCCTATTGGCTGGCTGAGGAAACCCTTGACGGGCGGCTGCCGGTTATTTTGGATCCCGGCCTGACTTTCGGCACCGGTGCCCACCCCTCCACCCAGATGGTGTTGGAGGCCATGGAGGAGCTGGTAAAAAATGGAAGCTCTTGCTTGGATCTTGGCAGCGGTAGCGGTATTTTGTCCATTGCCGCCCTGCGGCTGGGAGCAAAGTCTGCCATTGGTGTGGATATTGACCCCAAGGCGGAGGATATGGCTCGGGAAAATGCCGGCTATAACGGCTTTGGCGCACCGGAGTTTACTGCGCTTACAGGAAATGTGACCGCCGACCGGGCACTGATGGAGCGTCTTTCCCGGGGCACATATGATTTTGTGTTTGTAAATATTGTGGCAGATGTGATCATCGGTCTTGCACCGGTGCTGCCGGAATTTTTGCAGGAGAATAGCGTGCTGATCTGCTCCGGTATTTTGCATGATCGTTTGGGTGATGTGAAAGCGGCGTTGGAGCGGGCAGGCCTGCGCATTACTTCTGTACGGGAAAAAGAGGATTGGCGGTGTGTCACCGCACAAAAGGAGATTCGAACATGATACCCTATCGCACCCGTAACATTTTGAATAAGCTGGCGGTGATCGGGTTGGTGCTGCTGGTGGCGGCGGCTGTGGTGATCTTTTGCTGGTTCTTGTGGCTGAACCGGTATGTGATCTATACCCGCACCGGCGCGCAGTTGGATTTTTCCCTTTCTCCGGAGCTTTCTCAGGGACAGGTGGTTCAGCCGGATAAGCCGCTGACGGAGATCGACATTTATTATAATGAGGGCGACAATATGATCCTGCCCGATTCTGTGGAGATTCAGCAGCTCTCCGGTTTTTGCATTGCAGGAGAAATGCTGCAGACGCAGTTTGCCCAGGTGCAGCAAACGGTAGCGGGTCTAAGTGCCGAGACGCCGGTCATGCTGGATGTAAAAAATATCCGGGGAGAGTTTTATTATTCCACCAAGCTGGGAAAAAATGCAAGCTCTGTGGATCCGGAACAAATGGACGCGCTGATTGCGGAGCTGAAGCAGGGAAACCGCTATCTGATTGCCAGAATGCCCGCTTTACGGGATTATTGGTACGGTCTTGAAAATGTGGATTGCGGTGTTTTCAACCCCAACAGGCTGTCGCTGTGGATGGATGATCAGCGGTGTTACTGGCTGAATCCTAAGTCCCAGGGTACGCTGTCTCATCTGATTCAGATCGTTACCGAGCTGCAGGAAAAGGGCTTTAACGAGGTAGTGTTCACAGATTTCTGCCTGCCGGATACTACGGCTATCTATTTTGAGGGAGACCGGACACAGGCCATCAATGCGGCGGCGGAGACCTTAGCAAAGGCTTGTGCAAAAAATGGATTTACGTTATCGTTCTTGAACAGCACCAACGGCTTTGTTCTGCCCCAGGGCCGCACAAGGCTGTATCTTGAGAATGTTTCGGCTGCCCAGGCAGCGGGCACAGTGGAGGAAAGCGGCATAGAAAATGCCTATTCCCGCATGGTGTTCCTAACCGATCTTATGGATACCCGATTTGATGAATTCAGCGTTATCCGGCCGATCAAAATAACAGGATAAGAAAAGGCGTGCCGTTTGGCACGCCTTTTGTGTTAGAGCGCATAAAATAGGATGCTTGCCAGCTGCAGCAGACTTCCTAAAACCACGAAAATATGAAACACGCTGTGAAACCAGTGCTTTTTTGCTCCGATGCCATAGAGGATCGCACCAAAGGTGTAGGCGATGCCGCCCAGCAGCAAGAGTTGGAAACCGGGCTTGGTGAGGACTTGTGCGGTTTGGGGGATAAAAGGGGCAATGGCCCAGCCCATGCAGATATAGCAGATCATGGAGAATATGTTGTATTTTTTCAGATCGATGGCTGTTAGCGTGGCGGCCAAAGCGGTAAGCGTCCACTGAAAAAAGAACATTCCCCAACCCAACATGGGATATATGGGCCGAAGCGCGCTTAAGGCGATGGGGGTGTAAGTGCCGGCAATGAGAAAATAAATGGTGCAGTGGTCAAGGACTTGGAGCACCTTTTTTCCTGTGGAGGGGGCAAGGCCGTGGTATACGCTGGACAGGGTGTACAGGCAGATCATGGTGAAGGCGTAAATGGCCGCGCCTACGATGTCATAAGCATCTCCCAACACAATGGCTTTTCCCAGACACAGCACCAGGGCGGCAAGACCTATGCCTCCTCCAACGATATGGGTGACCATATTCATGATCTCTTCTCCCCGGGTGTAGTCGGGCAAAGTGCGGTTGATCAGTTTTGTTCGTTCCATGGCGGTTGCTCCTTTTCGGTTGATCTGTTGAAAGTATATCACGGGGGAGAAAAAAGTAACCCTACTTCCTTGATTTGCGGCTCTGCCCTTGGTAGAGCAGGGAATCTACTATGGGTAGGGCGCAAAAAGGGGTTGACAAACCGGGAGCTTTGGACTACAATCCATTCATAACCATGGCTGAGGTCGCGGTACGCATGAGTAATGCCCGGTTTGGCAATTGCCGGAGCAATGAAAGGGTGTATCGCCGAAGGACTCGCCGGTGCCAAACGCCGGGTCCTGGGGCTGCGTAGAATATGCGCAGAACTGTCATCCGTAAGGATGTTGTGCTGACTTGGGGTAGTGTAGCGTTAGACGCCCTGTGTCACTGTGACATGGGGCATTTTTTATTAGGAGAGAGAACCATGAAAAAGACACCGTTTTTGACAAAGGAAAAGGCCCAGCAGATCATTCGGGAGATTCCTACGCCCTTTCATGTATATGATGAGGCGGGCATCCGGAAAAATGCCCGTGCGCTGAAAGAGGCTTTTTCCTGGAACAAGGGTTTCCGGGAGTATTTTGCGGTAAAGGCAACCCCTAACCCCTATATTCTGCAGCTGTTTCTGGAGGAAGGCTGCGGCTGCGACTGTTCCAGCTATACAGAGCTGCTGCTGGCGGAAGCTGTGGGCGCAACCGGTAAACATGTGATGTTCTCTTCCAATGTAACACCGGAAAAGGATATGCGCAAAGCTGTTGAAATGGGCGCGTATATCAATTTGGACGATGCTACCCATGTGGAATTTTTGGAGCGCATTTGCGACGGCAAGGTGCCGGAGACTGTTTGCCTGCGGTATAACCCCGGTGGTTCTTTTAGTCTGGGCAATACCATTATGGATATGCCCCGGGATGCCAAGTACGGCATGACCGAGGACCAAATGGCCGGTGCGATCAACCGGCTCATGGCTCTGGGCACCAAGCATTTTGGACTCCATGCATTTTTGGCATCCAATACTACTACTAATGAATATTATCCGGAGTTGGCGGCTAACTTGTTCCGCCTGGCAGTGCGGCTGCACAATGCCACCGGCGCGCATATTTCTTTTGTGAACCTGTCCGGCGGTGTGGGCGTGGATTACCGCCCGGAGCAGCCTTGCTGCGACATTTCTGTTATTGGCGAGGGTGTGCGGCAGCGTTATGAGCAGATCCTGACGCCCTGCGGCATGGACGATATTGCCATTTTCACCGAGCTGGGTCGTTTTATGATGGCGCCTTACGGCCATCTGATCTCTACGGTGCTCCACCAAAAGCACATTTACCGGGAATATGTGGGCTTGGATGCCTGCGCGGCAGACCTGATGCGCCCTGCCATGTACGGTGCGTATCATCATATTACGGTGCTGGGCAAGGAAACGGCCATTTTGGATCATGTGTATGATGTCACCGGCGGCCTTTGTGAGAATAACGATAAATTTGCCATTGAGCGCAGCCTGCCGGAGATCGAGATCGGCGACATCGTGGCTATTCACGATACCGGCGCCCACGGTCACTCCATGGGATATAATTACAACGGAAAGCTTCGCTCGGCAGAAGTGCTGTTGAAAGAGGACGGTTCCTTCCAACTGATCCGCAGAGCGGAAAAGCCTTCGGACTATTTTGCTACCTTTGACGGAACGCCTTTCCGCTTTGGGGAGTAACTTGTGCAACCTGCACAAAAAACCGATACTATTTTTGGCGGCTAAAACAGAAAAATACTCGTTTTTTTCATGATTCTTTCCGGAAAGTATGCTATAATGTTAATAGTGGCAGCGTTGCTGCCAAAGCAGATCGGTAAAGGAGCCGCCATGAATAATAATATTTTGTTTTTCCTTACCCCAAAAGCCATGTGTGATTTTCTTTACGATGATTTTACCATGCGGCAGGCGCTGGAGAAGATGGAAACTGCTGGTTATGCGGCACTTCCCATCCTCAACAAGCGGGGTGAGTATCGGGGAACACTTACAGAGGGAGACCTTCTGTGGGGCATAAAGAATATGTGCTATATGGATATGCGGCAGGCCGAGGCGCACCGCATTATGGAAATATCCAGAAGGAAGGAATATGTCCCTGTCCGGGTCACTACATCCATGCACGATTTGGTCAGCCGCGCCAGCAGCCAGAATTTCGTGCCGGTGGTGGACGATAAGGATACTTTTATCGGTATCGTTACCCGAAGCGCCATTATTAAATACTGCAGCCAAAGATTGTTCCCTGAGGATTAAAAAAGAAAAACTCCCTGTGCTTATGCACAGGGAGTCATTTTTTGCTTTATACAGATCCGAACAGGGACAGCATGGTGATGATGCCAACAATGCTCACCACAATGGAAGCAGAGTTGATAAATCCGGCTTCTGCACTGTTGCCACCTGCTTTTTCGCTAAAGGCGGTGGCGGCTACGGAAACAGGGGCGAATACGCAGATGCACATTGCTTTTCGCACAGTCATGGGCAGCGGCAGCAGGAAATAGCAGCCAAGAGCCACGGCTACAGAAAGACCAAAGCGCAGCAGAAGAACCCCGGTAGCGTTTTTCAGCATGGAACGGTCCAAAGAAATATCAAACATCAATCCCACCATAAGCATGGCTAAGAAGGGATTGGCCCGGGCAATAGGCGAAATAAAGTCGATCACGCCAGCAGGGATCCGAATGCCCGTCAAGGTCAAAATGAGCATAAGCACATAGGTGACAAAGGGTGTAGAGGACAGCAGCTTTCGCAGGATCTGGGAGAAAGTTGTTTTCTCTCCGGATACTATGCCGCTGGTCAGCGCGTATGTGCCGCCGGTGCACATAATGGCATTGCCCACATCAAACAGGCAGGTGGCGACCACGCCAACGGGAGGCAGGAAGCTCTGCACAAAGGGCAGGGCGAACGCACCAATGTTGCCGCCGGAGCTGCTGTTGAACCAAATGGCTTTGGAAGCGGTCTCTTTTTTGCGGCCAAAGAACAAACCAAAGCACAGGCCAAGAACATTATAAAGCAGGCCAAATACTACGCAGAATAAAATAGCGGCATCCGGCTCATAGGAAGAAAAGCTGGTGATCACAGCGGCGGGCAGGGAGATGTTCAGAATAATTTTGGTTACGATCTTATAATCGGTTTTTCCAAACAGACCTGCGCGCTTGAGCACATATCCCAGCACGATGATAAATAGGAACGCAGCAGAACGCTGCAGCACATCCAGCATAAAAAGGGTCCTTTCTTGGGGTTAGCGGGAGCCTTGGTCATAAACCATGCCGGCAGCTTTGGGCGCCCGGGATTTTTTGGAAGTAAAGGCCAAAACCACCAGAGAGATGATATATGGCAGCATGTTATACACTACGCTGGGGACGTTGAGCATCATGAGAATATCAAAGCCGGAATATACATTGCCCAGCGCCCGGAGGAAACCGAACAGCAGTGCGGCCAATGCGATCTTCAGAGGATGCCATGCGCCAAAGATCATAACGGCCAAGGCAAGGAATCCAAAGCCGGCAACGCCGTTTTCAAATTTCCAAACGCTGACACCGGCGGTGATATATACGATACCGCCCAAGCCGCCCAAAAGGCCGGAGATCAAAACACCGGCATAGCGCATTTTCTGCACATGGATACCCACAGAAGCGGAGGCCTGGGGATGCTCACCGCAGGAGCGCAGCCGCAGACCGAACCGGGTCTTGTAAAGGGCCACAAAAGAGATCACAAGGCAGATCACTGCAACCAGCATAAACCAGTTGAATTCAAAAGAACCCAGCCGGACGACCAACAGGTCCTTGGTGTGTGCGTAGGAAACGTCGGAGGACACATCGTTACCACCGGATGCTGCGGTGTTCATTGCCTTGACAATGACGGTGGCCGCGGCAGTTGCCAACATATTCATGGCAGTACCGGTGATGGTTTGGTCGGCCTTGAAGGAGATCGCAGCCACTGCTAAAAACAGAGAGAAAATCACACCCAAAAGGGCGCTGGCAGCGATGGTGGCAAGGAGAACCAAAGGCGTGCCGGCGGTGGCAGGCATGAATTTCATAACCAAAGCGCCGCCCAGTGCGCCCATGACCATAATGCCTTCCAGGCCGATGTTGATGACGCCGCTGCGTTCAGCAAAGCAGCCGCCCAACGCCACCAAAACCAGAACGGACGCAAAGATCAGTGTGTATTGAAGCAACAGGATCATTCGCTATCCCCTCCTTCCAAAGCGGCAGCTCTTTTCTCGTTGTTCTTGCGGATTCGGTCTTGCATGCAGTACTTGAAGAAACCTACAAATGCGCACAGATAGATGATCAGACTGGAAATCAGGCTGGAGATCTGAGAGCAATAAACCTGCAGGTCTACATTGCCACCACCAAAGGTGATGTATTGAATAAAGAAAGAGGACAAGATAGAGCCAATGGGGCTTAGACCGCCCAAGAAGGCGACGGCAATGCCGTTGAAACCCATAGCAGGAATAGAGGAAATGGTTGTCTCCCATTCTTCAATGCCGGTTAGATACAAAAGACCTGCACCTACACCGGCCAAGGCACCTGCGATCATCATGGTAAGGATGATGTTCCGGTTTTCTTTCATGCCGCAGTATTTGGCAGCGTGATAGTTGTTACCGGTGGCCTTGAGTTCATAGCCAAATTTGGTTTTATTCAGAATGACCCAGATCACAATGGCTATGATCACGGCAATGGGGATGGCGATGGTAACGCTCTTTTCGTTGTTGAACAGAGCGCTGAGGCCAAAGTCGGGGATCAGAGCATCGGTGTTATATCCCCGAAGACTCTTGGTATAAGGGCTGTTGGAGCTTTTGACTCCTGTCAGGATCAAGTTGGTCATATACAAGGTGATCCAGTTGAGCATGATACCGGAGATGACCACATTGACATTGTACAGGGTTTTCAGCAGACCGGCCAGAGCACCCAGCAGTGCGCCGGCGACCATGGCGGCCAGCAGGCACAGATACCAGGGCCAATTCCATGCCAGCGCAGCATAGAGGCCTGCGCAGGCACCGGCACAGTACTGACCGGCAACACCAATGTTAAACATGCCTACTTTATAGGCGAACAGCACCGATAAGGAGCAAAGCAGCAGAGGCACGGTACGAACCAGATTCTGACCCATGTACTTCCACATCAGCTTGCCGGGATAGCGGAAGAAGCTCTTCATCACTGCGATGATGGCATTGAAAGCGCCGGAGGGTTCAATGAGCAGCAGCACCAGATAGCCCACGATCAAGCCGCCTAAAATGCACACAAGGGAGGACAGCAATGTTTGGAATCCGTCGCTGCGCAGCAGGGAGGATCTTTCTTTTTTCATTGTTTTTCCTCCTTTTTTGCGCCGGCCATGTAAAGGCCCAGTTCTTCTACGGTGGCGATTTTGGGATCCAGTTCTCCCACGATCTCACCTTCGTACATAACAAGAATGCGGTCTGCCACAGTCATGACTTCGTCCAGCTCCAGGGAGACCAGCAATACAGCCTTGCCGGCGTCTCGCTGGGCGACAATTTGGCGGTGGATGTATTCGATAGCGCCCACATCAAGACCGCGGGTGGGCTGCACAGCAATCAGCAGCTGAGGGTCTTTGTCAATTTCCCGGGCCACGATGGCTTTTTGCTGGTTGCCGCCGGACATGGAGCGGGCAATGGTAATGGGGCCCTGTCCGCTGCGGACATCATATTGTTCAATGAGCCGCTGAGCGTATGCGCGGATATTTTTTCTGCGCAGGAAGCCCAGCTTGCTGGAAAATTCCGGTTCAAAATATCTCTGCAGAACCATGTTGTCTTCCAAGGTGTAGTCCAGCACAAGTCCGTGCTTGTGGCGGTCTTCGGGAATGTGGCTCATGCCCATCAGGGAGCGCTTGCGAATGGGGGTATGGGTAATGTCCTGGCCACACAGGTGCACGCTGCCGCCGGATACGGGCTCAAGACCAGAGATGCCGTGCACCAATTCTGTTTGTCCGTTGCCGTCAATGCCTGCAATACAAACGATCTCGCCTGCCCGAACCTGGAAGGAGACGTTGTTTACTGCGTTTTTCTTACTGATCTTGGAGGTTACGGAAAGGTTTTGCACATCAAGCACTATCTGTTCCGGCTTGGGATCATCTTTTTGCACGGCAAATTCCACATCGCGGCCTACCATCATGCGGGAAAGCTCGGCCTTGGTGGTGTTGGCAACATCTACGGTGCCGATGTATTTGCCCTTGCGCAGAACGGAGCACCGGTCAGCCACTGCCATGATCTCGTTGAGCTTGTGGGTGATAAAGAGAATGGACTTGCCTTCGGCAGCCAGATTTTTCATGATCTGCAGCAATTCGGTGATCTCGCCGGGGGTCAAAACTGCGGTAGGTTCATCAAAGATCAGGATCTCGTTTTCCCGGTAGAGCATTTTGAGAATCTCGGTTCTCTGCTGCATACCGACGGAAATATCCTCGATGATTGCATCGGGATCTACACTCAGACCGTAGCGCTGGGAAAGTGCCACTACTTTCTGCCGGGCCTTGTCCCGCTGAAGGATGCCCAGGTGGCTATCTTCTGCGCCTAAAATAATGTTATCCAAAACGGAGAAGCACTCCACCAACTTAAAGTGCTGGTGCACCATACCGATGCCCAGGGCATTGGCGTCGTTGGGGTCGTTGATTTTCACCACCTCGCCGTTCTTTTTGATCATACCCTCTTCGGGTTGATAAAGGCCAAAAAGAACGCTCATTAGGGTGGATTTGCCAGCACCGTTTTCGCCCAACAGTGCATGAATCTCGCCTTGCTTCAATTGTAGGGTCACGCGATCGTTAGCGATGATTCCGGGGAATTTCTTGGTGATGTTCACCATCTCGATGGCATATTGGGAATCGTGCAAACCGATTACCTCCTTACATTGGTAACGATGTTATAATTATACACAATTGTGTGCTGTTTTTCAAACATATTTCGCAAAAAACTTTGGTTTTCTAAAAAAAAGAGGACGGGCATTGCCCGTCCTCGGATTTTTGGGAAGTAAATTACTTCAGGTTGCCCAGGTACTCAACAACAGCGTTGGTAACGGTGGGTTCGGTGGTGGTGTTGTTGGAGATGGTGATGGTGCCGTTATAGATGGCCTCAACCAGAGCGGTGTAGTCAGCCTGGGTGAACTTGCCTTCAGCGAACTGAGTCTTGCCCAGCTGGACATAGTTGGCAGCGGCGTCAGTACCGGAGACCATGCCCAGAGTCACGATCTTGCCGGAGTAGGTTTCCCACTTGCCGTTGATGATAACGTCGGTCAGAGTGTCCACGGTGGTGGGGTACAGGCCCTTCATAGCGGAAGTAACGGTCATGCCTTCACCGTAAGCAGCGTCGATGATGGGCTGCTGGTCAACGTCAACACCGATGACCTTACCGTTGACCTTCTTGGCAGCTTCAGCTGCAGAGGTGTAGATGCCGCCGCCGCAAGCAAAGACGATCTCAGTGCCGCCTGCGTACCAGGTGTCCATAACACCGGTGATGTCAGCGTCGCCGAAGAACTGGTTGCCGTAAGCATACTTGATGCTGATGGTCTTGTCCATAGCCTTGGCAGCGTCGTTAGCGCCCTGCACGTAGCCGTAACCGAAACGCATAACAGCGGGAACAGCCATGCCGCCCAGGAAGCCCAGCTTTTCGTAGCCCAGCTTAACAGCAGCGTAGCCAGCCATGTAACCGGAGATCTCTTCCTGGTAGATAGCGCAGTAAACGTTCTTGCTCAGGTGGGGCTGATTGTTCTCGTCGATCAGACCGGTCTGGTTGCCGGCTTCGTCGTGGTTGTAGAAGCAGTCATAAACGTCAAACTCGGCAACGTCCAGAGCGATGAACTTAACGTTGGGATATTCGTCTTGAACTTCGTAGATGGTGGCGCCGAAAGCGTAGCCGGGCAGCACGATGACGTTGTGACCGTCAGCGATAGCAAGTTCAACGGAAGCCACGCGGCCGGCGGTGTCGTTGGTGGTGGGCTTGTAGTACTTAACGGGGATGTTGTTGGCCTTACCGAAAGCCTGAACGGCTTCCCAGGTGGTCTGGTTGAAGGACTGGTCAGTAATGTCACCGTAGTCGGTAACCATGGCGACCTTGTAGCCTTCTTCGGTGCCTGCTTCGCTAGGAGTGCAAGCTGCCAAAGAGCCGATCAGGCAGACAGCCAGCAATAGTGCGATGAGCTTTTTCATAATGTAGATTCCTCCATATGTTTTAGTGGGGTTTGCTCTTATATATTATGCCATTTTTTGCAAGAAAAATCAATACTTTTTTGTAAAATATCCCGAATTCTTTGGAAACCTGTCGCGCTGCACAAACCGGTGGAAAAAATTTCTTTTTTTGCCGCAAACATGCAGGCATATGACAAAAATTTTCGGCAAAGCTATGTTTGCAGCGGAAAAAACCGCGCAAACAGCGAAAAGGAGAGAAGAAATCATGAAGAACAACAATCAGATCAATGTTCCTCAGGCACGTGAAGCTATGGACAAGTTCAAGATGCAGGCTGCACAGGAAGTCGGCGTGAACCTGACCAACGGTTACAACGGTCACCTGACCTCCCGTGAGGCAGGCTCCGTCGGCGGCCAGATGGTCAAGAACAATTGCCCCACACGAACTATGAAATTTGAGCGCCATAACCGTGTTGCAATAGGCCACATTCAGACCGTGCAATACATAGCAGCGATCACCGTATAAGTAAAAACCGGATCAGCACGCAATAAGCGCAGGCTGATCCGGTTTCTAAAATTACGAAATATTATTTATCAAGGTGAACATTGATATGGGGATAGGTCATCTGGATGCCCTTGGCATCGAACACCGCCTTAACATTGCGGTTTGTCTCGAAAAGGGTCGTCCAGTAGTCTTCACCCTTGCACCAGACCTGCAGTACATAGTTCACGGCACTTTCACCATAGCTTTGAACTGCGGCAAAGGGCGCAGGAGATTCCATAGCGGTGGGGATATTGCCTGCTTCCCGCAATGCTTCCAACACCTGCTCAACAGGTGCTTCATAGGATGCAGAAGCTGTCACATCCACACGGCGTGTGCCGGATGCACTGTAATTGATGATCTGGGCAGCCACCACAGCACTGTTGGGGATGGATACGATCTTATTGTCAGCAGTAGCCAGCTTTGTGTAAGTAAGACCAACCTCCTGCACCACACCGGACTGACCTGCGATCTCCACAAAATCCCCGGAGGCAAAGGGCTTATTGCTCAGCAGGGTGAAGCCGCCAATCAGGTTGGTAAGTGCGTTTTGGACAGACAGGGAAACTGCCAGCGTCAGCACACTTGCCAAGGCCACCACGCCGGTCACATCGATGCCCAGCTTAGAGGCGGTGATCAAGCCTAGCAGCAGATACAGTACCACACGGACTACCGAGCAAATCAGACTATGGGCAGCCTTTTCCAGCTTAGACTTTTCCAGTGCGGCTGTCACCAGTTTCAGTACCAAACGGATCACCAGAATGCCAACAACAACGATGATCACACCTGGCAGCACCTTCGACAGAGCAAAGTCTCCAAGTTCAGCGATTTTAGAAAGTAACCAGTTCATAATTGCACACTCCTTTTGTAATAATTACAGTTTTATTATACTATTATTTTCTCTTTAATGAAAGAGTTTTTTTCGTTTTTATGCTTTCCTGCGGAAATGCTACTTCGAAACACATCATCTTTCCGGGAATAAACAATTAGAACGTCCGCCAGCACAGGGTGCGCATAAACTCCACAATTTCTCCGTTGTCCCGGTCTTCGTAGTAGGCCACCAACAGACGCTTAAATTCCGGCACATGCCCCTGTGGAATTACCAGCAGTCCCTGACCTTTAGTGATCATATAATGATTGGCAAAAATAACCGCAGCACGCTTATTACCATCGTTAAATATCTGCGTTTTCATACAGTAAAGGCACAAATTAATGGCTGTATCCACAGCATCAGCGCTCTCGTGGATGATTGCATCAATGTTTTCCTTGACAATAGTCTCGATAGGCAGCGGTGGGATATAGCTTGTGCCACCAATAGTAACCGGTACACCGCGAATCCGACCGCCGTCAGAGTAGAAACCCTCGTTTACCAGTTTGGCAATGTGGCAAAGAATGTGGTAGTCCGTTCCGTAGCTTAAAACATCCTTGTCAAGGATAAACTCCCAGGCGTGCTTCAGGTTCAAAATCTTTTGCACATCTGTGGGCTTCATTCCGGACACAATGCCGTTCTCGATAATATCCTCGGTTTGAGGGAACGTGGTAGCAACACCCTCCAAAACCGCCTGATCGTAGATATTGGCTTTCATATTCGCCCGGGCAAAATCCAGATTCAGCATTACACGAGGAGAGAGTTCTGTTTCCTCGTAGCTTAATGCTGCCAATTCCTGCTCTACCTTGCGGATCTGCTTGCGGAGCTCCCGTGCCTCCCGGGAATTGCGGAGCAGCAGCTGGTACAGTTCTTCGGTATAGGAGTCCACATAGGTAGAGGTCACCCGACTTCCCACGCGTTTGCGCATATATAGATACTTCTGCCCATCTCGATCTTTAATTTCAGGCGTGCCCTCATAGGGGATCAAATTCAACCGAGCCTGATAATCTGCTTTTTGGTGCAGCAATTCTTGAATTTTTGAATAGGTGTTTTCCATAGCAAAACCTCCTTGGGGAACTTTCTGTTCTATACTATAACAAAATGTTCCCCAATATGCAAGCACTTTTAACTTCTCTTGGGGAATATTTTACACATTTATACAAGAAAATATTCCCCAACTGATAGTTGGGGAATATTGGATAGGACTTTCGCGAGTATCTCTGTCTAACTTCTGCTAATAAATACATCCTCGCGCAGATATTTATAATACGCGCGGTTCAATTTCTCCTCAATCGCCTGCTGATCATAAGTGCCATCGAGAACAGAATGGACTATGGACAAAAACAACTTCTTTTCGCAAATCTGAATGGGTAAATTTTGCTCGTAGATTGTATCAACAATATCATCTGCGTAGATGTCCTCAAAATCTTTGATAGGTTCCACTATTCCGGGGGCTAACATAATCGCAATATTGAAGCATTCCCGGACTTCTTTTTGGCTGTAGAAACCTTGGCGGTACATATCATACCACTGCATTCCTTCTACACCGCTCAGGTCAATGTACAAAACGCGCAACAGCATTTCCAAAGCGCGCTCTCTTTTGCCTTCTTCGTTCAATAACTGGTACATACACAAGTATTGACCGCGACCACAATCACGAGGATTGTTTGCCAGTTGCTCATTAAAGATTGCCCACATGGTATCGTAGTAGCTCCGACCGGGAACTTTGCGTGCATCATATTCCTTCCAACCAATGCCCCAATTTTTATGCTTATGTACCATCACATAGTCATCGTGTTCTTGAAGGAAGGCTTGCCCCATTTCAGAGAGCGTATACAATCTCTCAGGACAATAGTGAGCAATTAGTGTTTCGTCAGCATTATTGACGATTCGCCAAATCAGCGCATCTTTTTTGCCAGTCGTGGATTGTCCGAGTACAGTAAGGATCTCTTTGAGCTCCGTTACTTTCAAGGCATTTACGGTTTGCTCGATGGAAGCTTCTTCAAAGTAACCGGCAGAGATAAGTTCTCGGTGGTATTTGGCTGCATTTCTGATTCCGCACTCATACAGAAAGTATCTGGCATAGCTGTCGTTATCCTTGATAGGAGATGCTTTGCTATGAGCCCAAAGGAAGATTGCTTTGGCGTAATCTCCCTGAAGCGGTGGAATATCCGGATCATTAGATACCATACCAGCTTTTACTGTAATATTGAAAGAAGGTGTCGGTTGCGTATGCTCCTTCTTTTTGAACAGATTAGAAAAGAAACCCATAATAGATTCACCCTTTATATTCCCTTCGTTAGTTAAGAGTTTGCCTAGCTAACGAAGGGTTATTATATTAGAAACTGTTTAATGTTGCTTCTGCGCGGGCGGTGCCACCGGCCGAAAGCACGAATGTGCCGTTTGTGCCGGTTGTGATACCGCCTTGGGTCTGGGCATATTGGATACCCAAAGCCAGAGCGGACAACACATTGTTACCCAGCCTGGTATATCCCAGTTTGTTAGCAGTTTCCCGTAACAAATCTTCCTGCCCCATACTGATTTGCTCATACAAAACAGTATAGATAGCGTTAGCAACCTCCTGTACCGGAACATCCCGGACATCTCTACGATTATCACCGTCACCACTGACACGGAAGCCGATGTATGCATCCGGGGTTTGATCCTTCTTCCAGAAGAATACCGTATCCTCCTGCGTCGTAGTTTGCGGATTCATTTTCCGCAAGATGGTGTTCAGATGACCTTGAATCCGGCTGCCGGCGCGGGCAATCCCGTAGCTTTGTACCACACGCTTGGTAAGCATAGACAGGCTGACGGGTGCTTCTGCATTGATCACCAACTGGAGTTTGCTTTGGATATCCCTCTCATTCCACGGCTCAATAAATGCATCGGCAGAAAGGAACTTAACTGGAACGGCTGCTGCCGTGTAAACAGGTGCTGATTTAGGGGAAGCAGGCTGCACATCAGCAGGCACCTGTGAGGCTACATTTCCCTGCAGCTTTACCGGCTCTTGAGTTGCCACCGGAACTTCTGGTTCAGGTTCCTTCACGCCGTTTTGGATATCCTGCAGCTTGTCAAAGATCCGCTTGAGTTCCTTTTCTCGGTTATCCCACCAGTCCATACACCAGACACGGAGGATCTGCCAGCCAAGTCCGCTAAGCACACTGATCTGCGCGATTTCCCGGTCACGGGTGGTTTTGGCTGCACCGTAGGTGGAGCCATCCAACATGATACCCAGCACATACTGATCAGGATTCTTGGGATCGACTACGCCAATATCGATGCGATATTCAGAACGACCAACAGACAGGTCGGTCTCGTAGCCCTTTTCTTCCAAGGCCTTACAGATAGCTGCTGCAATGCCGTCACAGCCCTCCTGCTGCATCTGGACCGTGGCTTCTTCCAATGCCAGGGTTCTGCCCTCTGCATATTCCAGGAAGCCACGAAGAGCAGCTACGCCTTCTGCCTTGGTGCGGTTCAGATCCAGCTGATCGGACCGCATAGTGGAGAACACCATCATCTCACACCGGGCACGGGATACAGCAACATTCAACCGCCGCCAGCCACCATCCCGGTTCAAAGGTCCGAAGTTCATATAGAGCTTGCCGTTCTCATCAGGACCAAAACCAATGGAGAACAGAATTACATCTCGCTCATCACCCTGCACATTTTCCAGATTCTTGATGAACAGTGGCTCGTCCTCGTTGAAGGCCCACTTTTCCAGCTCCGGATCTTGCGTGCAGGCTTCTGTCAGCAGATCATCGATCAAATGCTGCTGGGAGATGTTGAAAGTAACGATACCCAAGCTCTGCTTGGACAGCTGGGGATCCTTGCATCTGCGCTTGATCTCTTCAATCACAGCCTGAGCCTCTGCCATGTTAGTCCGGGTCTTACCACGATCAAAGACACCGTCCACATGGACAAGCCGCACCTTGGATTCCCGGTCATTGACGGAGGGGAAGGTAAACAGCTTGTTTTCATAGAACTGACTGTTGCTGAAGGCAATCAGACTTTCATGACGGCTGCGGTAATGCCACAACAGATGAGATTGGGGCATATTCAGTGCCAGACAATCATCCAGGATGCTCTCAAGATCCTCTGCCTCCAAATTATCTTCGTCCACAGTGTTGGTGGCGAAGAAGGAGGTAGGTGGCATCTGCTTGGGGTCGCCAACAATAATGGCATCCTTGCCCCGTGCCAGCACGCCGACTGCCTTACAGGTTGGCAGCTGAGAAGCCTCGTCAAATACCACGATATCAAAGGGTTCCCGCTTTGGGTCCAAATACTGCGCAGCCGAGATGGGGCTCATCAGCATACACGGACATAGCCGGGGCAGCAGATTGGGAATTTGATCAAACAGCTTGCGGATGCTGGTACCTCTGCCGCCGCTCTTGATACAGCGTTGCAGAATGCCCAGCTCGGAGCTGTGTGCCGCCTCACGGGTGAAGTTGGGAACCTTGCTTGCCAGACGGCAGTAGGCTTCCTGTTGTGACAGCCGGGTCCACTCCTGGTCCATCCGCTTGTACTGTTCAATCTTCTTGTTGAACACAGCACCGGAGAACTGATTGAGCGCACCGCTTTCGTCGATGGCATCAGAAATCAATCCCTGCAGTAATGCCTTCTTGTAGGACTGGAATACTACTTCGTGATCTGCACCGTTTTCGTAACTGCCGACCACATTACCCAGACCCATTGCCTTTGCTTCTTCTGCTGTTCCAACATAGGCGATCCATTCCTTCAGCTCATCTGCGTGAGCGAGAATGGTTTGGCAAAGTGCGCCTTGACCATTTAGCCAATTCTCTTCTTCCCGTTGAACAATGCCCAGGAGATTATCAAATGCGGTTTTTGCTTCCGTAAAGGCAGCAAATCCACTCCACAGTCCGTATACCACCTCTCGCAGCTCCGCTTTGCCGCAGTAGGTGTTCATGATACCGTAGTTGCCATACAGGTCATACAGTGCCTGAGAACTGGTTTGTGCTGCGGTTGCCAGCTGTGCAAGCTTGCCCCAATCGGTTGTTTTTCCGTTGTAGAAAGCACCAAGATCCTGGCCGTACTTTTGTAGCAGCTCTGCAGCTGCTTTACTCTCTTGCTGATAGTCTCGCAGCGCAACAATGTGATTGCGAACGCTGTCTTTATCCACAGGTGCTTTGGCGTATGCGCTCAAGGTCTTTGCCAACTTGTTTGTTCCAAGCATCTTAGGCAGGAACCACTTAGCAGAAACCTGTGCAAACTCAGCAAAGAGTGCCGCACCATCCTGTGCCAAGAAACTGGGATCAAAGCTTTCAAGCAGCTGACCCTCCAAATAGTTTGCCCGGACAGAATGTTGGCAAAGCTGTGTTACTTCCTCGAAATACAGGTTGGGGAAGGTAGTCTTTGCCCATGCCGCCGGCATATCATACCAGCAAGCCATATGGGAAGCGACTTCAGAAAGCTTTTGCAGATCTGCATAGCTTTCAGGCTCTTTTTCACTCAAAACATTGACCAGCTGCTTTACGCAAGACTGAATGCTTTTAAGCTGTGCTATGTATGCATCTACCACTGTCTGCAAGCTGCTGCGAATGTTTTGGGTGTACTGGGTGCAGGCAACACGCTTCAGCGGATGATTATGGGGATGCCCCACTTCTTTGGCAGCAGCGATCATGCGTTCCACGACCATCTGTTGCTGATCCAGTGTCAATTTGTTAAGGCTTTGGATAAAGGCACGGTCAAAGGCTCCAATATCGGGTGCGTCTTTATAGTGCTCATATTCGTTGATCAGTGAGTACAGATCACAACCGCAACTAAGCACCCGGTGCAGCTGCTGGGCATAGCTGTCAAGCTCTGCACGCATGGCAGCCAGCTGTTCAGCCTTTGCGGCATATTCTTCTGCGGTCCGGGTTTTGGTGACCTCAGTTGCCTTTCGTAGCTGCTCCAACACATCCTTCTTTTTGGATTTGTTGGAATGTAATTCAAGACAGAACGGACCAATACCGATGTTTTCAAGACGCTTTTGCACCACTTCCAGTGCCGCCATCTTTTCAGCTACAAACAGAACGCTCTTACCCTTGGATAATGCATTGGCAATCAAAGAGGTAATGGTCTGAGATTTACCGGTGCCGGGAGGTCCGTGAAGGACAAAGCTTTCCCCGCTGCAGGCAGCTTGAATGGCATAAAGCTGAGAGGCATCCGCAGGCATAGGCAACAGTACATTGTTTTCGTTGACCCGTTCGCCAATTTCCAAGGGCTGTGCATCCCAGCATAGCTTGCCTTCAATCAAACTACGAACCACCTTGTTACGCATCAGGTCATCGGTGCGGTTGCGGATGTCATTCCACATCACAAACTGGGAGAAGGAGAAAATGCCGATGCTGGCTGTCTCCAAAACATCCCAGTGGGGCTGCTCCATAACCGCCTTACGCATAATGGTCAGCACTCTGCGGATATCGATGCCGTGCTCGTCACCGGGCAGCGGATCAAGGCCTTTTACTACGATACCAAAGTCCTGCTTCAGTTTCTCCAAAAGGGTGATATTCATCTGGGGCTCATCATCCCGCAGACGGATCACATAGCCCTGTGCAGCAGACTTTCTGACCATTTCAATGGGGACCAGGATGATTGGTGCATAACGGGCCTTGGTACTACGCTTGCTCTCAAACCACCGCAGCATACCCAGTGCAAGATACAGTGTATTGGCACCGTTTTCTTCCAACGCAGCCTTGGCAGTACGGTATAGACCCTTGATTGCTTTGCTCAGCTCACCTTCGGTAAAGACGGAGCGCAGGCGCTTGTTTTCAAATTCCGCCTTGATGATACCGGCAGCGCCCATCTCATTCAGGGCTTCAAAGGAGAACTCCTCCAAACGCCAATCCGCAGGCTTGGGCAGAATAGTAAAGTCACTACCATCTGCCAATGCGTTCTCCAGCTCGTCCAAGGAGTTGGTGAGGATCGGCAGCTGGGTTTTCGTCATACGCAGGTTGATAAGCGTATTACGCATACCCAGGTCCAGCAGCTTTCGTTCCCACTGCACCTTTTTGGGCAGATTATCATCCTGCACATTAGGGTCAATAACGATTGTTTCATCCAACTGGGTGGGGGCAGACATGTTTTCTTCCTTAAAAGATGCATCGTGCTTGATCTCCCAACCGGCAGCGGTATGGACACGCTGGGGTAGCGGAGAGATACGACTCATTCGAGCCCTGTGAACATCAATAATATACTCCACCTGCTGGGTGGTCAGATTCTGCTCTCCGATAGTGCGGGCGTGGTCGAAGGAAAGATCCTTACCGGTGGTAACAGCAGTGGTTTCCACCACAGCGATCTCGTTGACACCGGAGGCAAGACGCTTGGTAATTAGGGAGAAATCATCCTGCACGCATTCCGGGAACATTCTTTCTTCCAACCATACGCCGGTAAAGATGTGTCCTACGGTGGTGATCAGCAGCGGATGCAGACCAACAGCTTCCAGGCATGAGGCATACAGCAAGGTCAGGTCCAGACAGGTACCCAGCTTTTGCTGCAATACCATATCACACAGACGCACACGCTGACCAACCCGTTCAAAGCTGGCAGGCGGCACCACATAGGCAATGGCCTGCTCCTTGATTGCGGTGAAAATGGCAGCAGCCTGGCTCAGTACCCGGTTGGGGTCCTGAGATTGATAACCGTCCATAGAGGTATCACCTGTCCACTGTCCCAGGAATTCTGTGGCGCGGGCAATGATCCGTGCCAGTTCCGGGTGGTTGGGCGTAACAAAGGTGGCAAGCAGCTCGGGATACAAGCCCACGCCGTGCCATTCGTCGAAGGCAAAGACAGTGGTTTCCGCATTATCAGATACCAGCACCTTCTCTTCGGTTTTCAGCTCGATATGCAGGACACCGGTGACCTTCTCTGTCATACCGGCTAAATACTCGCCATTCAGAATCAGTTTGGGGCGGGAGATGGTAATCGTTTTGTTTGCCGGCAGATGGTCAATATGTCGGGTAAAAGGCAGAGCAAAAGCAGGCGTGGAAGTGATCTCAATATCCACATCCTCAATCACAGCATCTGTGGTATTTTCAATGGTGATAGACTGGATCGCCACAGCACCGTTCTGTTGCATAGCATAGTTGATCACTGGCAGAACTGCCACGTCCATGCGAATGGGCTCGTCACCAATACAATCCGTCTCCTCGGCAGTCAGCGGCAATTCTTTGGCTGCCTGGTTTGCCTTTTCCACACGATCGTTCTTTGGCGTATCGGATGCTGCGGTGCGGATCTCTTCCACAGCAGCCATCAGCGCATTGATCTTATCCTCCTGTGCCTGCAGCAGCTTTACAAAGTCTGCGTTTTGCGTGGTATCTTCGGGTGTCTGGTATTCCGGTGCATTGAAGCTCCAGTCACCATATACCTCCATCAGCCAGCAGCAGAGGTTGAATGCAAGGTGCAATAAAGCTCCTGCCCGCTCCTGGGAATCCAGTCCCATATGGCCGGCATCATTTCTTGCCTTGCGGAGGGTGTAGAACATATCGTCGATCCGCTTGGGCAGAAGATCCGCATATTTTAGCGCACGAATTCGATCTGCGTGTGTGATCTGCTCCGGCAGGTCGAGCTTCTCGAAGGCACAGATCTCCTGTGCCACACGCTCGGCAAGCACACCGATTTTATAAATGCAAGCATTGGCATCTGCGTATAGGTACAGCTCCGCCATCTTGCCAATCTGCGCCATATCCGGCCAGTATTTAGCTAAGAATTCAAAATTGGATGCCATGATAGGGACCTCCTACTGGTTTTACCTGATTATTCCTTATATGCCTTAATTTTACCACGCAATACGTATTGTCGCAATACGTAGAAATAAGATTTTATGAACAAAACCATTACAATGCATCTATTCTATTATATTGTGTTGCAATTTGTCGAAATTTGCCATATAATTACTTTATGAAGGTTTATTCATTTATCCCACAAGCATAGAAAAAATCAAAGGGGGACTTATCCATGGCTTTGTTCAGTAGCAACAATCCCAAAGAAAAGCAGCATTCCGGCATCCTTGGTGCATTTTCCGTAGATGTAATCAAGTGGGAACCGGAAACCGATGCAGAGGCTTCTGTCATCGTTCACAAGTTTGAGTATGAGGATTTCCCTAACGGATCTTATTTGATCGTCGGACCTTCTCAGATGGCGATCTTCACAAATAATATGAACGCTGCCAACTCTCTTGGCGATGCGTCCGCTGGCCAGTCTCAGGTTACGACTTTTGTTGGTCCGTGCAAGATCAAGCTGGAAACCGGCGATAGCCGTTTTGCTCCCTTCCGTAACATCTCTCATGCCTTGACCGGCGGAGAATCTGCCTTCCATAGCACAGTTTACTTCGTGAACACTACATATTTGAACGACCTGTCCTGGGGTACTCAGGCACCGGTCGTTGTGGTTGATCCTGAGGAAGATGTAAATGTTCATGTCCGTGCGTTTGGTTTGTTCGGTGTTCACATCGAACAGGTGGATACCAGCCGTGCGGAATTGCAGGCAAGAAAATTCCTGCAGAAGATCGTTGGCACCAGAGCTGATTACACTAGGGACGAACTGGTCACATTTATGCGTGCCAAGATTTTGGAATATGTGCCCAATCTGTTGGCTAACAACATTATCCGCCAGAATATCAGCGTTCTGAAAATCAGCGCATACCTCTCTGAGTTCTCCACAACCATCTGCGAGGCACTGCGGGATCACTTCGATGAGTTTGGTCTGACTCTGGACAATTTCTCTTTCCATAGCATCAATGTTCCGGATGAGGATCTCAGAATTATCAACGAGGCTAAGATCCAGAGAAAGAAGGATCAGATCGAAGCCGAAGGCACGGCAGCCAAGATGGATATCGAGTCTGCTGCACGTGCCCGTATGCGTGAGCGTGAAGGCTATACCTATCAGCAGGAGCATTCCTTCGATGTTATGAAAGCTGCTGCTCAGAATGAAGGTACCGCATCTAATCTGATGGGTGCAGGTATGGGTCTGGGTATGGGCTTTGGTGTTGGCGGTGCGTTTGGTGCCGGTATGAGCAATATTGCACAGAACACCATTGGTGCTGTGAATAATGCATCTACACAGAATGCCCCGGCTCAAGGCAATACCTGTCCTAAGTGTGGTGCTGCTTGTGCACCTGAGGCTAAGTTCTGCCTGAACTGTGGTGAAAAATTGGGCGTTGCAGGTTCTGCTTGTCCTGAGTGCGGAGCTGATCTTCCTGCCGGAGCAAAATTCTGTGCAAACTGCGGTCACAAGCTGGAGGCTGCATGCCCCAATTGCGGAAACAAGTTGGCACCGGGCGCAAAATTCTGTCCAGAGTGTGGCACGAAGATTTAAAGCAAGGGGGTTAATCTTATGAAAAAGACATCTACTCTCGCGATAACGATTGCAATACTGGGCCTGGTATGGGTTTTTGCAATTGCAGCCTATACGATGTTGTTCGAACTGCCTTGGTTATGCTGGGGAAGTATCACCTGTACGGTTATTGCAATCATTGCTGCAGAGGTCTATCTGTTAGCGTTTAGAAAGGATCCCGGTGAGCAAGGCACAGAACCCGGTGCGTTGGGCATCATTTTCACAATCTGCTTCCTTTTGATTACTGTTCTTCTTAACAGCGTATTTGTGTTGCTGAGATGCGGTGGTTTCAACTGGGTTCTGTTAACACTAAACTTGCTGGCAATCGCCTGCTATATTGTTTTGCTTCTTTGGGTAGAGCAGGCTTCTGCTCGACTTGCACGGCAGCTCGAGAAAACAGAACAGAAGACGGCACCTTCTATTAATATTGCAAGAAAGCTGGGTGAGCTGCTTGCAATTACAGAAGATGCAGAGATCAGAAGTAAGCTTCTTAAGTTGAAAGAGGCAGTTGACTATGGCACCAATATTTCTACCAATGCAACTGCTGAGAAAGAAGTGCAAATGGGAGCGTTGCTGGATGAACTTGCACAGCTGACAATTGCACATGCAGATCGTTTGATTATCCTCAACAAGGTTGAGGCAGCGGAAATGACCTGGAAAATGCGTAGTAGCGCGGCATCCTCCGTCAGATAACAGAGAGGATCAAGATATGGATTTAGAGGGACTGCAATGTCACGGCTGTGGCAGTACCAATGTAACATTTGATCCTAAACGGAGAATATTAAGCTGCAATCAGTGCGGTAAAGAAGAATACTACTCTCGGTCTACACTGAATGCTAATGGCAAAGTTGTATATGCACGCCGAAATGCCATCCATTTTTTCAAGGAAGGCAGAATGGATGATGCCAAGCATTATGCAATGGAGGTCTTAAACATCTCTATGGATAATGCGCCGGCAATGTACATACTGGCATATTACGACGAGTTTACAGCGAGAAAACCGGATTCCATGCGAATGTTCTTTGAACAGATTATGGAGGTGGCGTTGGAGTATGACGAGGTGCGAGATATTTGCAGCTTGATCATGGCTTCTGCTTATAACCTTGCAGACTTTGAGGAGGAGGTTATCCGGTTGATTGCTGTCAATATGCAATCACCGGACGATGCCAGAGAGTTGTGCACGGTTATTGATACGATTTGCCCGTTCTTGATTTCTAAGCGCACCTCTGCCGGTTATCTCACGGATAATCTTGTGGAGATGTACCGGGAACTGGCAGAGCACTGTGGTATTCCCAAAACCTGTTTTGCGTTGCTAAAATCAATTGATACCAATCCGGATTCTCCGTATGTTGGACAAAGTTTCTACTTAAAAGCAAAGGTTCGTTATTTCTACGATAACTATGTTGTTAATGTTGGTAAGGTCATTCGTGCAATGAATGATGCCAACCTGAAAGCAAAATTTGTTGGGGCATACGAAAATAAGTGTCAGCAATATAAAGCTGACGCGGGCATGTCGTAACCAATACTAGGGAGGAAGAAATATGGCAGATCTTACAACAAGCATCAACCTTTCAGCCATTGAGCGGCGATTAGATAAAGTCGCTGAGTCTACCAATCGAATTGAGCGTGAAATTGGCCAGACCAATAGCCGCTTAACTCAGGTAACAACTGAGCTTAATGAGTTGACCGAAGAGCTGAACGGTTTGAAGGAATCCTTTAATCGCTTTATGGATGATTCCAAGAGAGCAACTACCCTGCAGAAGGCTGCTACGGAATTGATTCGTGTTCGTCAGGAGCTGGAGCAGAATTACGGCAGCTATAAGATCGTTAGAGAAACAATGCTTGGCGTATTGCAGGCAACGGATCTTGCATTGGTTAAGAAGACCACAATCTCTCAGGTTACTGAAGAGCTGATGCTCTCCACACCGGATTACTGGCTTGCACCCTGTCTGGTTGCTGTTTCTGCATGGATTGGAAACGACAGAGATTTGGCTAACCGTGCAATTAAGGAAGCTGTCAAGCGTGATGAGGAAAAGACTGCTTTGACAATGGCTCTTATCTGCCGGCGTAACAATAGAACGGATACATGTTTTGAATGGCTGTCCATCTACTTTGCACACCAAAGCGCAGAGCATTTCACTGAAAGCAACTTTACATACCTCAACGCTTATCTGAACGGCGTGTTTGGTCCGGATGAAAAGCATATGTGTGAGGACTATGTTGCTAAGTGGCTGCGTGAGATACAAAGCAACGGTGCTGATTTTGAGCAGCGTCAGACTGAGATTTGGCGAGAGTACTGCAAGAACTTTACTGTTGATTTGGAGGGCCAGTTCCCTCAGATGAGCGGTAATGTGCGTGAATATGCCGAAATCGCTGCATATGTAAGCCGTATCAACTCTGTTGGCCGCATTTCCGATAAGTTCTCCAGTATGAAGAATATCGCTGTCGAGGAAGAGAAACTAAAGAAGGATATTGACCAGACCTTGGTGTCTTTGATTAGCAGATGTGACGAAAAGGAAGAGCCTCTGCGCAAAGAGGAAAGATATCTGCAGGCAATTCGCTACTTTGACGGAGATACCGATGCCGCAAAGCGCTCTGTCCTGGAGGCTGATCGCAAGCGTACAGAAGAGACCATCGACTTGGTTAGCCAAATGACAAATATCATTATTAACCGGGAAGACGCCCGTCCTTCTGAGCGGAAGACCTCTGTTAACTTCCTGAGCAGCTATATTCGCAATGGTTTCCAGGAGTACATGGCAGAAAAGAAGCCTGAATTCCCCGAACAGATCACGTTGAATGTAGATACTTGGTCCGGCACTACTGTTGACGGCGCAAATGCTGATGAACTGCAACGCGGTTATGAATTGCATATGCAGCAGGAGCGTCAGGAAAAGCTGGCTACTGTAAAGATGGACAAGCCGAAACAGCGTAAGATCCTCGCCGGTGTCATTGGCGGCATTAGCTTGATTTTCTTGTTCCTGTTTGCACCCTTGGGTATCATGGGCCTGATTGGTGCAGGTGTGTGCTTCTTTACTTCCGGAAGCGTTGAGAAAGCCAATCAGCAGCAAATTGCCAACATCAATGCAGAGTATGATGCCAAGATTGTTGCAGGCAAAAAGAAGATTGACGATATACTTACAGAGTGGAAGAAGGCAAAGTCTATTGTTGAAAGCTACGAAAACGGTGCTATTCCCGACGTTGTGGCCTAAATTGGAGGTAGTGATATGACTGATACTAATTTGGCAAATGAATTTAGTGAGTTTGAAGAACTCGAAGCAATGTTCGGCCAGGATACTTCTGATCTGGCAAAGATGGAAAAGGTCATGCTGACCCAAAATCTTGAGGGCTTTGCAAGCTGCTTCCCTGAGTGGGATCTTCATCCGCCTGTCGGAAAATAATCAAGCGTAAGAACAGCAAAGAGGCCAACCGTTTTCGGTTGGCCTCAATTCTTTACCATGTGATATCATTGTACGGAGTGCTTTCTACCCCTTCTGCGTTAAGCTTATTAACCATTTTGTTCAGCAAAGGTGTCCACAGATCCTTGAACCAGGTGGTATTTCCAAACCATTTTACGAGGGTTGGGCTCACAGCATAGTAAAGGCGAATGAATGCCCGACCATACCATGTAGCTGCCAAGGTGTTATCGCGAAAACGGCGCAGTGTCCATACTTGCGGGCAGTCGTAGGAGCCGTAAACCGCAGTTGCAACATAACAACCACCATTAGAGGTTGTATTGCTGGAAGGCACGATTGCTTGCGGTTGATGGAAGTTAATAGTATCAAAGTGATCCACAATGTCCTTTGCATCTTTTAATCCAAGACCGGAAAACTCACGGATCATCTTGATGGCATTTAGTTTTTCGCCGATGGTTATGTAGTGGCGCACTTGCTCAAACTGTTCTCTGGTAACACGTGCTTGACCAAAGTATAGATTGGACATTTGTTCCAACTTGCTTAAAGCAACTTGATTTGTAGCTTCGATGTCCAGGACACGATTGTAGTATTCCTTCGCTTTTTCAAAGTCACCTTGCGCCTCAAATTGTTCTGCACGTAGAAGCAGGTTTTCAGCGCTTAAACCGGACACATTGATTGTTGCGTTGGAAATATTCATATTGTTGGTAATGTGATAGTTGTTAATTGCCTTTTCGGTAACAAAGGCAGTTCCGCAATAATGGCAGATGTTTGCCTCTTTTGTGTCATCAACCTTAACGATGGCACCGCATTGTGTACATTGTGCGGGGACTAATGGCATAGAAATACCTCCAAATCCTTAGTGTTTTATTAATCATAACAGAAAAGTTGGACAATGGCAATAGTGATAAGGATGGGAAACGTGTATTTGAACTGAGAAGAATCGGATTTGAGAATAAAAACTTGTCAATATTTGACTGATATAATATAATACCAATATCAACAATCCTTTTGGAGGAGAGAGATAGATGAAAAAGAGAACCCTGCGGGAACGCATTAGCTATTGGTTCGACTGCATGATGTCCAAGGGACCGATTGCGATGTCTATTCTGCTGTTTGCCATCACGGCGGCAATCGTAGGCATTATTGGTATTGTGGCATATTTTGTGTCGGACGACGGTGGCGTTCTGTATCAAATCTGGAGCAGCCTGATGTACACACTGGATGCAGGTAATCTTGCCGGTGTTCCTACGGACAATGTGATTTATTTGATCCTGATGTTCCTTGCTACCCTTTGCGGCCTGTTCCTTACCAGCATTCTGATTGGTATTATCGCTACCGGCGTGGAAGGTAAGCTTAGCGATCTGCGGAAGGGCACTTCCGTTGTGCAGGAAGATAACCACACTACGATCATTGGCTTTGACAACAATGTGTACTCCCTTCTGCGGGAACTGATTGAAGCTAATGTCAACAAGAAGAAAGCTTGCATCGTGATCCTGGGTGAACAGCCAAAAGAGGAAATGGAAGACGCGATTGCCTCTCACATTTCCGACACCGGCACCACACGGATCATTTGCCGTAGCGGCAATCTGCATGAAGCCTATGCCTTGGAGCGGTGCTCGGTGGAAACCTGCCGCAGTGTGATCATCAATGTGCACGACGATGCAGAAACAGTTAAGATCCTTCTGGCACTGTCTGCATACCTCAAGGATAAGGAGCTTACATATCCTGAGCTGCGGTTTATCGCATCTTTGCAGGATGCGCAGTATGTGGAGGCTGCCAACATTGCAGGCGAGGGTCGCGCGGAGATTATCTTTGCAAAGGATGCCATTGCCCGAATCATTTCCAATACCTGTCGGCAGCATGGTTTGTCTCAGGTTTTGACGGAACTGTTCAATTTCAGTGGCAATGAAATGTATTTTGAGAGCATTCCTGCCTTGGAAGGAAAAACCTTTAAGGAAGCAGCTCTGAGCTTTTCCAACGCCATTGTTTCAGGCTTGTGTTCCAATGGTCAGGTGCGATTGAACCCGCCAATGGATACGGTGATCGGCAAAGAGGATCAGTTGGTTCTTCTGGAAATGGACGATGGTTCATACGATCTTCACGAAGCGAAAAAAGTTGATGAAGCCAATATTTGCAGCGGCGAAAGCATCTCTGCACAGGCAAGCGACCATCTGATCGTTTTGGGCAGCAATAATAAGCTGCCGATCATCCTGGCGGAGTACGACAAATATGTGCAGCCGGGCACGCATGTGGTTATCGTTGACGATGACCTGGATAAGGATAAGCTTGGCACATACGAGAATTTGGATGTCAAGATTTGCACGAAGCCAGTCACACGGGATCTGCTGTGCGAATTCTTGGATGAAAGCGCCAATAATATTCTGCTGTTGAACGATGACAGTCAGGAGCCGGAGGCATCTGACTCTCAGACTCTGCTGCGGCTGATTCTTCTGCGTGATATTGCGGATAAGACAGATCGGCAGTTTGCTATTACCACGGAAATGCGCAGCGTGGACAACCAGCGGCTGGCATCTCAAGCGAGAGTGGATGATTTTGTTATCGGCTCCAATTTTGCAAGTCTGCTGATGGCACAGATTTCCGAGAATCCTAAGATGTCTCCGTTGATTACGGAACTTCTGGATGAAAGCGGTTCTGAGCTTTATATGAAGCCCGCTACCAACTATGTTTCCGTTGGTGTTCCGGTGGATTCCTACACACTGACCGAAAGCGCAGCTCGTAAGGGTGAGATTTATGTAGGTTACAGACACATCGGTAAAACCAAGACAAATGTGGTTGTAAATCCCAACAAGGAAGAATTGATCACCTTCGGCGAAAACGACCAGATCGTTGTTATCTCAGAAAATTAGCGAAAATATTATCTTTGTAATAGGGGTGCAGTTAAAAATAACTGCACCCCTTAAGTTTGCCCAAATATAAACTTTTTGGTCTGGTCAGTTGTCATAAAATAACAGCACTTTAGATTGGGTAAAAAGTTATGCACAACTGAACAGACCAAGAGTCCTTGCGGCTCTATGGAAAAACGACATTTTTGAGCCCCATTTTTAAGGCGCAACTGGCCCCAGTACTCCGGGGGTTCAGTTTTATGTTTTAGGTGCTCTGCTCCCCGTGGTTTTGCAGAAAAATCGCAGTTTTTGGGGGACCTAAAAATTCATAAAAACCACGGGGAGCAAAAGTGCTTGTGGCTCTAAGGGAAAGGGCAGTTTTTGGACCCCTGTTTTTGAAGGCAATCTAACAGCAGTACTTCGGGGGGTGTGGTTTTATGTTTTTGAGGCTGCAAATATGGTGCAGAAATGACCTCCCGCAAGCTTGTGTAAATGGTAGGGCTGTGGCCGCCCGGAGGGCGGCCTGCAGAAATAAAGCCTTTTGTTTTTGCAATTTGGGTATTGACAACCGGCTTGGTGTGCGATACACTATAGATGGAAATAGGTTTGAATGAGTTCCCCTTGAGGGAATAGGTTTGATTGACTAGGTCGGAATTACTCTTATGGGGTAACTCCGACCTTTTAGGTTTGACAATGGGACAAATCCAAACGGCAATTATAGAATTGGCCGGCTTTCAACTCTTCGGAGAGGGAAAGTCGGCCTTTTTTTATAAAAACCGGAAAATAAGTAAATAATGAAAGCAGGTTAAAGCGAAAGGAGGTGGACGGCAGTGGCTGAAAATACACGAGAAAAGCAGGAGCAGAAAAAGCTCATGGCAGAGAAACTATGGCTAAACTATTTTAATCAAACCTTATATGAAAATGGTTTCCTTACAGAGGGACAAAGGAACCGGCTGAAACTCATTATTGACAGCCGCAAGTCGTCTGCCAAGGGAACCAGGGGCGTGTAGTAAGCACGCCCCGCGGACAAGAAAGTCGTCAATCGTCAAAATTTTAATTTTGATGGTTGGCGGCTTTTTTGTCCGCGGGTATTGTGTGGCAGAAATTTGTCGTTGATTTATTCGCAAGCATAGTATATAATTGTTGTAATGATGATACAACGAACTTTTAAGGAGGTGCGGTATGGACATCCATAGTGTTCGGCAGCTGCTGCGTATGAAATCCATCTACGATATTCCCCTACGGGTTACTTACTACGCCCGTGTTTCTTCTGAGAGCGACGAGCAGCTCAATTCCTTGGGCAATCAGATATCCTATTACGACGAGATTATCAAGCGCAACCGCAACTGGACCTTTGTGCCTGGGTATATTGACGAGGGCTTGTCCGGCATCTCCACTAAGAAGCGTGAGAATTTTAACCGAATGGTCGAGGATGCCGCAGAGGACAAGTTTGATCTTGTGATTACTAAAGAAATATCCCGTTTTGCAAGAAACACCCTGGACTCCATCCAGTACACCCGTCAGCTTCTGGGCTGCGGTGTAGGCGTGTTTTTCCAGAACGATAATATCAACACCTTGGACGAGGATTCCGAGCTTAGACTGTCCATTATGTCCTCTATCGCCCAGGACGAATTGCGTAAACTTTCCAGCCGTGTCAAGTTTGGTCACCAGCAGGCTATCAAGGACAAGGTTGTCTTGGGCAACAGCCGCATCTTTGGCTATGTAAAAGATGGCGGACGGCTGGTGATCGACGAGGAGCAGGCCGAGATGGTCCGGGAGCTTTTTGAGCTGTATGCCAGCGGACAGTACTCTATGAAGCAGATCGAGACCATCTTCTGGCAGAAGGGTTACCGCAACCACAACGGCAACAAGATCGCTCACACCACAATGTCCAATATGATCGCCAACCCCAAGTACAAAGGCTACTATGTAGGCAACAAGGTGCGGGTCATCGATATGTTCTCCAAAAAGCAAAAATTCCTCCCACCGGAGGAATGGGTAATGTTCAAGGATGAGAGCGGTGAAATCGTTCCTGCTATTGTTTCTGAAGAATTATGGGACAAAGCTAACGAAGTCTTGAAGCGGCGCAGCGACGATGTGAAGAGCCGCCAAGGCATCTGCAATCATCAGAATCTGCTCACCGGCAAGCTGTTTTGCACCCATTGCGGTGCAGCCTACTACCGCCGGGAGTCCAAAGACAAAGCCGGCAATAAGAACAGTAAGTGGGTCTGCTCCGGCAAAATCAAAAATGGTGCAGATTCTTGTGCATCCTTCCCCATTTACGAGGAAGAAATCAAGCCGGTGCTTTTCGAGGTATTCCAGGAGACCGAGGTGAATGTAGTGGCACTGATCGAAGAGTATATGGAAATGTATCGCTCCCTGGATGAGGACAATCAGATTCCCAAGCAAATTGCCCAACAGAAGGAACGGCTGGAGCTTGCCCAAAAGAAGAAAAGCAAGCTGCTGGAGTATAATGTAACCGGACAACTGACCGACGCTGACTTTCTCTCTTTGAATAAGCAATGTACCGAAGAAATCAAAGATGCGGAAGTGCAGATTTTAGAACTGGAGCAGCAGATGTTCTCTCGTGAGGAGTTCCGCAAGCATATGGATGCTGTTCGTGCCACCTTGGAAGCAGCTTGCCGGGATGCAGCACAGGGTATGATCACCGCTGACTTCGTCAGCAAGTATATCGACAAGATTCTTGTAACCCCGGAAGAAGACGGCTCTATGCGACTGGATATCAAGATTTTTACCGGTGAATCCACCCAGAAATATCTTGCAAAACTCGCGCATCGTACGGGTCACACGTTCAAGAAGATGATCGAGGCTTACGAGCAGGGCATGCAGTAATGCACAGGGGCGTGTTGCAAAAAGCAACACGCCCGATTCTGTTATATAAGCGTTTTCAGGAAAGATTCCAGCCGATTAAGGCCGGTGGCCAGTGCGGCATCGTCACAGCAATAGGAGATGCGGATATGGCCGGGGCAGCCGAAACAGCATCCGGGAACTGCCGCTACATGGGCTTGTCCAATCATGCGGGTGCAGAATTCCTCGTCTGTCAGACCGTAGCGGGAAATGTCGGGAAATACATAAAATGCGCCCTGAGGTTCGGGGAAGGAAAGGCCCATTTCTTTCAGCCTGCGGCAGACAAATTCTCTGCGACGGGCGTAGGTGTCGGCCATTTCCTTGGGACTTACGGAGAGCGCTACTATGCAGGCATCCTGCAAAAAGGTGGGGATAGATGCCACCTCCGCAGCGTGCAGCAGCAAAAGGCGCTCCATGATTTCTGTGGGGCCGATGAGATACCCCACCCGCCAGCCGGTCATGGCATAGGTCTTACTGAAGCTTTGGCATAAAAATGTTTGTTCCGCAAGGTCTTTGTCCAGGGACAGGTCTGCGGAGGGTTTGCTCAGCCGGTCATACACATTGTCGCAAATAACATAAATGGGTTTTCCCAGGACAGCGGCCTTAACCGCGGCAAGGGAGCTTTCAGAAAGAACCGTACCGGTGGGATTGTGAGGGGAGTTCAGAATGATGGCCTTGGTCTTGGGGGTGATGACCCGTGCAAGGGCCGCTTCTGTGATCTGAAAATCGTTTGCTTTCAAATCATAAGGAATACATACGCCCCCGGCAGCAATGGTGATGGTCTCATAAAGGGAAAATGCCGGGGTGGGAATAATGACCTCGTCGCCGGGGTTTAAGATTCCGGTGAGTGCGGTGTACAGCGCGCCGGTTGCTCCGGCGGTGATGAGAACCTGCTCCGGGCCGCAGGTCATGCCCCGGAAGTTTTCGTAAGCCGCGATTTCTTTGCGCAGCTCTTCTACACCCTGGTTGGGGGCGTAATGGGTGCGGTCAGAAAAGAGCGCGGTGAGTGCCGCGGCTTTAATGGGCTCGGGGGTAGGAAAATCCGGCTCGCCTATGGTTAACATAACGCAATCCGGTACTTCTTTCGCCAAATTGGTAAATTTACGGATTCCGCTGCGCTGCAAGGGAGCAAGACGGTCATTTAATGGAATCATTGGAAGTTTTCTGCCAGATGTTCAAAGAACTCGGCACCTTTCAAAAGAATGGTTTCGTCAAAATCAAAATCGTTAGCATGCAAAGCGGGGGTATCCCCAATGCCCAGGAAGAAGAACATGCCGGGCAGGCGCTTTTGATACCAGGAAAAATCCTCTGCGATCATAAAGGGGTCTTTTAGTTGGGCAAAATCCGCCACAGACTGCACTTTTTCATACAGGGGTGCGGGGTTGATAACGGCGGGATAACCGTCGTTGGTGTGGATCTCAAAGCGGCAGCCGGAGGTTTCCTGTACCTGCTGGGCCACGGAGTAAAGGCTGTCATACAGCTTTTGGAAAACTTCATCTTGAAATGCCCGGATGCTGCCTTCCATATGCACATGGCCGGATACGGCGTTGCGCACAGTGCCGCTTTGGAAGATACCGAAATTCAGCAGTCGGTAAATTTCCTGAGGAAGGTCCGCTTCTTCCTTGCGGACACGGGTGTAGAATTCTGTGGCGGCAGCCAGCGCATCAATACAGTTTTTGGATTTGGCGATGTGCACGGTCTCGCCCCAAACATCCACGGTGACTTCACAGGAATGGCTGAGCATTTCCCCGCTTCTGCTGGCGATGTGGCCTGGGGTAAGGCCTGGCCACAGATGCAGGGCAAAAATGGCGGAAACATTGTATTTTTCAAAAATGCCGGTTTCACACAGGTCTTTTGCGCCTGCGCCATCTTCCTCCGCAGGCTGAAATACCAGCAGCACATTGTGGGGGAGGGTTTGCTTTTTGTCCAGTCGGCGGGCAAGCTCCAGCAAAATGGCCATATGGCCGTCGTGACCGCAGGCGTGCATTTTTCCCGGATGGGTGGAGGCAAAGGGCAGACCCGTTTGCTCAGCGATTGCCAGGGCATCGGCATCGCTGCGAAAAGCGATGGCGTGGTCTGCACCGAAATCAAAGAAAGCACACAGACTGTTGTCCATGGGGGAGAAGACCTTGCAGGACAGGCCGGACAGTGCGGTATTCAGATAAGCCATGGTTTTGGGCAAAGTACGCGCCAGCTCCGGGATCTTATGCAGCGCGCGTCGGTCCTGAATGATTTGCATGGCACACCTCCTGGGTAGGTTTTTGCCTTATTATAGACGATTTTCCCGGGAGTGTCAATTTATGCTCTTGTGTTTTTGGGAAAATGGTGGTACGATGATAAAAAATACCGCTAAGGAGAGAAAAAATGGACGCACAGCAGATCATTGAATATATCCGCACTTCTGAAAAAAAGACACCGGTAAAGGTGTATATCTGGGGTTGCGGTGATGTGGAATTCCCCAATTGCCGGGTGTTCCCGGCGGCAGAGGGCTGTAAGATCGTTTTTGGCGACTGGAAGGATGTAGAGCCTGTGCTGCAGGCCAACACCTTTGAGCAGGTGCAGATCGAAAACGACTGCCGCAATTCTGCCATTCCTATGCTGGATAAAAAGAATATTCCTGCCCGTATCGAACCCGGCGCTGTGATCCGGGAGCAGGTGGAAATCGGTAAGAATGCCGTGATCATGATGGGTGCGATCATCAATATCGGCGCAATCATCGGTGAGGGAACTATGATCGACATGGGTGCAGTGCTGGGCGGTCGCGCCACAGTGGGCAAGAATTGTCATGTGGGCGCCGGTGCGGTGCTGGCCGGTGTCATTGAGCCTGCGTCTGCTACACCTGTGGTGGTGGAGGATAATGTGCTCATCGGCGCAAATGCTGTGGTCATTGAAGGCTGCCGCATTGGCCATGATGCCGTGGTGGCTGCCGGAGCGGTAGTGGTTTCCGATGTTGCCCCCAATACGGTGGTGGCCGGCTGCCCCGCCCGGGTGATCAAGGTTAAGGACGAAAAGACTGCATCCAAGACGGCTTTGGTCGACGCGCTGAGAGAGCTTTAAGAAACAGCTTGACTCATTTGCACCTTTTTCCTGCTGCGGAATACCATGGAATGAGCGACGTGATCGCTTAGTTCAGATTTGGAGGTATTCTTTATGTGTGGAAATAATTGCTTTGGTGGGAACAACTGCTGGTGGATCATCATCCTGGTTCTGTTGCTGTGCTGCTGCGGCAACGGCAATGAAGGCCGCTGCGGCTGTGGCAACGACAACGGTTGTGGCTGCTGCTAAGTAAAAACGGGCACCCCGAAAGGGGTGCCTTTTTGCGTACAGGGCAAAAATCCTTTGCTGGACAAGCTTTTTGTTCTATGCTATAATAAAACAAAGTTTGTAAGGCGAGGGATGTTTTTATGCCCAAGGTTCTGTTTCAAATCGAAGGCGCAGCTGAAGTGGCGGCGGAGTGTAATGTAGGGGACAATCTGCTGGAATTGGCCCGGCGGAGTAATGTGGCCATTGATGCCCCCTGCTCCGGAAACGGCTCCTGCGGCAAATGCCGCGTGAAGCTGCTGGAGGGTGAGCTGGAGACCATTAAGAGTCGCCATATCTCTGATGAGGAGTTTGCCGAAGGTTGGCGCTTAAGCTGTAATTGCAAGGTCTTAGGTGACTGTACGGTTTTTGTGCCGGATATTGCCAGTGCGTACCAGTCCCGGATGAAAACAGCAGATCTTTCCAGTCCCGAGGAGATCGCGATTTTTGAAACCTGCCAGGAGCAGCTGCGCAGCAGCGGCATTTCTTTTGACAATGCTTTTTTGGCGCTGGATGTAACGATGCAGGCACCCACGCTGGAGGATACCATGCCGGATGTGGAACGGCTGACTTGGGCCATTCAGGGGCAGGTGGAAGTTCAGCGGGTGGAAGTTCCGTTTTTTGTTATGAAAAAACTGGCGGCTACCTTGAGAAAATATGATTTTCATGTCTGCGTTAAAGGCGAGATCAGAGAAAATGTATTTTTCTGCATGGATATTTGCGCCCCCGAGGATACGGCACTGGTAGGCTGCGCCATTGACATCGGCACGACTACCGTGACTATGGTGCTGGCAGATCTTAAGACCGGAAAGCTTTTGGCCAAGGGCTCTTCCGGTAACGGGCAGATCCGCTACGGCGCGGATGTTATTAACCGCATTATTGAGCAGGGCAGACCCGGCGGCAGCAAAAAGCTGCAGGACGCCATTTTGAAAGAGACCCTGTGCCCCATTATTGCTAAGCTGTGCCTGAGCGCAAAGCTTGAGGTGAATAGCATTTTGCGCCTGAGTATCGGTGCGAACACCACCATGAACCACCTGCTTTTGGGTGTGGATGCCGAGCCTGTACGCATGGAGCCCTATATCCCCAGCTTTTTTGCTTGGGAAGGCCTTTTGGCAGGGGATCTGAAGCTGCCGGCAAATCCTTTGGCGAGGGTGAGCATTGCTCCCAATATCGGATCTTATGTGGGCGGAGATATTACCGCCGGCACGCTGGCTGCCGGTATCTGGGACAAGGATGAAATGAGCCTGTTCATTGACCTTGGTACCAACGGCGAGATCGTGTTCGGCAACCGGGATTTTCTTATGAGCTGCGCCTGCTCCGCAGGCCCGGCCTTTGAAGGCGGCGATATTTCCTGTGGCATGCGTGCCACCGATGGCGCGGTGGAGGCAGTTACTTTGGATAAGGCCACCATGGAGCCGACCCTTTCTGTCATCGGTGAAGCCGGGCAGAAGGTGGTAGGTCTTTGCGGCAGCGGTATTATCGACATGATCTCGGAGCTGTACCGCTGTGGCATTATCAATGCCAAGGGCCTGTTCGTCCGGGAAGGCGCGCGTATTTTAAGAGATGAGCACGGTATGGGCCGGTATGTTCTGGCCACGGCTCAGGAAAGCGAGACCGGCCGGGAAGTGTCCATCAATGAGGTGGATATTGATAACTTCATCCGGGCAAAAGGAGCGATCTTCTCTGCCATCGATACGCTGCTTCAAAGCGTGGATATGACTGTGGATATGATCGACAAGGTGTATGTTGCCGGTGGTATCGGCTCGGGCATTAATATGAAAAACGCGGTGAATATCGGTATGTTCCCGGATGTGGAGTTGGAGAAATTCCAATATATCGGAAACTCCTCTCTTACCGGCGCTTACGCCATGGTCATCAGCGACGAGGCGGCGCAAAAAACCGCAGAAGTGGCGGCAAATATGACATATCTGGAGCTTTCCACCTATCCCGGATATATGGATAGCTTTGTGGCGGCCTGCTTTATTCCTCATACGGACGCAAGCCTGTTCCCCAGCAGCCGGCAGGAGGGGTAACATGGTCATAGAAAACCATAAGGAAGAAGTGCCGTTTGCTCACTATGAGGCGCTGTTCCGGGACATTGATCCGGAAAAGACGGCAGAGCGGTTAGGCGTCCGGTGGAACGGAAAAGAGTTTTATGTAAACCTGCTTGGCAGGGATTTTGCCATTTCCCATCCTGTATATGCCCTGCGGGCGCTGGACGGCCAGGCGATTCCGTCGCTGCCCACCCAAACTTTTTTGCTCCGGTATTTGCTGGAGGGCAAAAAGATTTCCTGGTCGGGTACATGGAAGACCTTTCGTGAGATGCCTTGGGGCGAGATGTACATCAAGCCCTATACCGGCCGGGTGCTGACCCGGGCAGCGTTTACCTTTGGCACAAAGGTGGCGGCGTTTCGCGCAGCCTGCGAGAAAATGGGCGCTGTGCCGGTTTCTCATGGCGATGCCGGGTATCAGTTTTGCCTGCTGGGAGAGTATTATATGCAGATCCTGGTGTGGGAGGGGGATGAAGAATTTCCGCCCAACGCACAAATTCTGTATTCCGATAATTTTGCCGATGGTTTTGCGGCAGAGGATCGGGTGGTCGCAGGAGATATTTTGATCTCCATGGTCAAAGCGAATATGTAAAAAAACGGAGCAGTGTATCTGCTCCGTTTTTTAATGTTCTATTTGGGATTTTTTGTATTGGGTAGGGGTCATTCCTGTTTTTTTCTTAAATGCTTTTGACAGATGGTACACATCGGAATACCCAAGTCGCGCGGCGATCTCCGTAAGGGAGTTCTTTCCCTCCACCAGGAGTTCTTTTGCTCGCTGCAGCTTTAACTGTGTCACAAATTCTTTGGGTGACATACCGTAATTTTTATGAAAAAGTGT
>JAZSFE010000029.1:0-20350 GCA_045532105.1 Faecousia sp. | reverse complement strand
CTGTGGGTGTTGTCTTCCTAAGACCGCTTGGCCTCCGACTTGCCTGCTTTGACCCCGCTCCGCTTCGATCAGACCGAAGCCTGTGATGCCGTAGCCGGGGTCGATGCCCAAAATGCGCAAAATGGCCGCCTCCTTTCGCCTCTTTCCCTATATCATAGCACATTTGTTTTGTTTTGCCTACTATTTTTTCAAAACAAAAAAATCCGCCCCGGGTATTCCCGGGACGATGCTCGAAGAGCCGTATTCAAGATGCCAAAAATGCGCTGACCTGCTGCTGAAAGCTGTAAAAGCTATTGGCGTCGCACTCGCAGGTTACCGTCAGCGGCCGGGAAAAATCCAGGCTGACCATACCGATAAAGCTTTTGGCGTTGACCATCTGCACACCGTTTCCAACCAAGACCCGGAACGGCTGCACCGTGGCGATAGAAATAAATTCCCGCACTTTCTCAAAAGAGCGGATGGTAATTTCAAATTGCTTCATATTTCTCCTCTGCCCTGTACAAACAGGCAAAAATCGTATATAATGATTTCGTTACAGTAAAGAAGCCTCGCTTGTGGATGTATTATAAAGCATCCTTTTCAAAAAAGCTATTGATAGATTGGACGATTTACACAAAACAACGCCTTGAAATTTGGTGAAAATGTCATGAAATTCGGTTTTTATACCCTTGGTTGCAAGACAAATCAATATGAAACCCAAGCCATGGAGCAGCTATTGACCCAAAGAGGACACGAGGTGGCGGATTTCTCCTCCCCCTGTGACGGCTACATTATCAACACCTGCTCCGTTACCGCCGTGGCGGACAAAAAGAACCGGGCTGTCATCCGACGCTGCCGGCGGGAAAACCCCAATGCGGTCATCGGTGTATGCGGCTGCTATCCCCAGCACGCAGCAGATGCGGTACGCGCTCTGGGCGTAGATGTGTTAGGCGGCAGCGCGGATCGGGAAACATTCTTAAACAATATGCTCAACGCTATGGAGGACCGGCAGTATCACGAGCAGTTGGACAACGCTTTGCGCCGGCGCACCTTTGAAATACTCCCGGCCGGCGGTCTGACAGAGCGCACCCGGGCCATGCTGAAGGTGCAGGACGGCTGCGTGAACTTTTGCACCTACTGCATCATTCCCTACACCCGCGGGCCTGTGCGCAGCGCACCACTGGATTTGGCGGTAGCGCAAGCCAAGGAATTGGCCGAAAAAGGTTACCGGGAACTGGTCATCACCGGCATTGAGATCGCCTCCTGGGGCGTTGACCTGCCAGGAAGGCCCCCGGTCTGCGCCCTCATTACCGCCATTTGCCAGGCCGTTCCCCAGCTGCGGGTGCGTTTGGGCAGCTTAGAGCCCCGGATCGTAACGGAAGAATTCTGCACAGCTTTGGCTGGTTTAGAGAACCTTTGCCCCCAATTCCACCTTTCCCTGCAATCCGGCTCGGATTCTGTGCTGGCCCGGATGCACCGAAAATACGATACCACCCGGTTTCTGGAAAGCGTCCGCCTGCTGAGGAAAGCTTTTCCCGGCTGTGCCATCACTACGGACATGATCGTAGCCTTTCCGGGAGAAACGGAGGAGGAATTTGCCGAGAGTCTTTCCTTTATCCAAGAATGTCAGTTTGCGGATATGCACATCTTCCCCTACTCCCGTCGCCCCGGCACACCGGCGGACAAGCTCCCCGGCCAGCATGACAAAGCCACCAAGGAAGCGCGAAGCCGCGCCGCCACCCAAATCAGCAGCCAAATGAATATTGCCTATCGGGAGTCCTTGATCGGCATCGTACAGGATGTGCTGTTTGAAGAAAAATCCGGAAACTATTTTACCGGCCACGCGCCCAATTATGTGAAAGTCTATGCCCGTGGCAAGGATCTGCACAACGAAGTGCGGCAAGTGCGCATCACAGGCCTTTATGCCGACGGTCTTTTGGGCGACTTGCAATGAAAATAGCACCATGCTATAATAAAATGTACTTGATTTTTGGAGGTTTTTATGAAGACCTTGCTCCATATCTGCTGCGCACCCTGCGCCAACCAGTGCATTGAGGTGCTCCGGGGGGACAAGCTGGAGGTTGCCGGCTTTTGGTTTAACCCAAATATCCACCCCTTTACGGAATACCGGGCGCGGCGAAATTGCCTGCGGGAATATGCTGCGGCCATTGACCTGCCCCTGCTGGAGCAGGACGATTACGGTCTGCGTCCCTTTGTCCGGGCGGTAGCTGAAAACATTGACGGCCGCTGCAATGTATGCTATGAAATGCGCCTTTTTGAGGCTGCGCGGCAGGCAAAAGAAGGCGGCTTTGACAGCTTTACCTCCTCGTTATTCATCAGCCCTTATCAGAACCATGAGCTGATGCGGGAAACCGCTGAACGCGCTGCCTCACAGTACGGTGTAGAATTTCTCTATCGGGATTTTCGCCCCTATTTTAAGGCCGGGCAGGAAAAAGCCAGAGAGCTGAATATGTACATTCAAAAATACTGCGGCTGCGTTTTTTCCGAACAAGAGCGGTATTTGAAGCCCAGTAAAATCATCAGATAACCCACAATACCACAGGAGGAATTATGTCCCAATTTGAATTTGCTGCGCCTACGCTGTTCGGTCTGGAAGGTATTGCCGGAGACGAACTGCGCCGGCTGAATATGGAAAATGTACGGGTAGAAAACGGCCGGGTGCTGTTTTCCGGTGACGAAAACGCCTTGGCCAAGGCAAACCTTTGGCTGCGCACCGCTGAGCGCGTGCTGCTGGTGCTGGCGGATTTTCCCGCCACCACTTTTGAAGAGCTGTTTCAGGGTGTTTACAATGCTGAACTGGAAGCCTTTATTCCCAAAGACGGAGCTTTCCCCGTAAAGGGCCACTGCTTAAACAGCAAGCTCATGAGCATTCCGGATTGCCAGGCCATTATTAAAAAAGCCGCCTCCAAGCGGCTGGGCGAAAAATACGGCCTTTCTTGGCTGCCGGAGACCGGTGCAACCTATCAGCTGCAATTTTCTATTATGAACGACCGGGTACAGCTTTATCTGGACACTTCCGGCGCGGGCCTGCACAAGCGCGGCTATCGTGCCGTAGGCAACGATGCGCCTCTGCGGGAGACCTTGGCTGCCGCCATGGTCACCCTTACCCGTTATCGCGGCAGGGAATTTCTGTGGGATCCTTTCTGCGGCAGCGGCACCATGCCCATTGAGGCCGCGCTCATCGCCAAAAACCGCGCGCCCGGCCTGACCCGCCGGTTTGCCGCTGAGAAATTTGCATGGCTGGACGAAAAGCTTTGGCAGACCGCCAGAAGCGAAGCCATGGACAAGGAATTTAAAGGCGATTACCGGATCTTAGGCTCGGATAACGACCCCAAATGCATCTCCCTTGCCATGGCCAATGCCCGAAAAGCCAATGTGGCAGGACTCATTGACTTTAAGGACGGGGATGCTACCAAAATGAGCCTGCCCACCGATCAGGGCATCCTCATCTGCAACCCGCCCTACGGCCAACGAATGATGGAGCAGCAAAGCGCCCAGCGGCTGTATGCCGCCCTTGGCCGCCACTTAAAATTTGCCGACGGCTGGAAAAAATATATCATCACCTCCGAACCGGAATTTGAGCATTATTTCGGCCGCAGAGCAGACAAGAAGCGTAAGCTCTACAACGGCATGATCAAATGCGATTATTATATGTATACAAACAGCGGAAAGAAACAGAAAAACGGATAAAGAAGGTGCTCTTATGAAGCATTTATTCATCATCAACCCTGCTGCCGGCAGCGTTGACCGCACAAAGCAATACTCCGTAGCCATCCACGAAGCCTGCACCAAGCGGGAGCTTGACTATCGCATTGAAGTCTCCTCTGCACCCGGCGAGTGCTGCCGTTTGGCCCGGGAGGCCGCCCAGACTGGAGAAGAATATCGCATTTACGCCTGTGGCGGCGACGGCACGCTAAACGAAGTGGTCTGCGGTGCGGCTGGATATGATAATGTGGCCGTCACGGTCTTTTCCGGTGGCAGCGGCAACGATTTTGTGAAGCTTTTTGATCAGCCGGAAGCTTTCTTTGACATTGAGCGCCTTTTGGACGCCAAGGAATGCACCATGGATCTGATCCGCTGCAATGATGACTACTCTTTGAATATCTGCTCCGTTGGCTTAGATGCCCGAATCGGCACAGATGTGGCCAATTACAAGCGCATCCCCCTGCTCAGCGGCTTCCGCGCTTATGCCGTATCCACTGTGGTCAATGTGATCCGGGGTATCAGCGAACATTACCGGGTAAAGATCAATGGAGAAGAAGTGGATGCAGAGCAGACTATGATCTGCATCTGCAACGGCCAGTATTACGGCGGCGGCTTCTGGCCCGTCCCCGAGGCCGACCCCACGGACGGCTTATTGGATGTTTTGCTGATCAATAAGGTCTCCCGGCTGCAGGTGGCGCAGGTCATCGGCAAATATAAAAACGGCAAATACAAAGAGCTTCCCCACCTGGTGCGACATATTCGCACAAAGCAGCTGCAGATCCTCTGCGACAAACCCACCGCCATCAACCTTGACGGTGAGCTGCGGGTGGCCGAAGAGATCAACATCTCCCTTGCAGAAGAAAAACTGCAGTTTTTCTACCCCAAGGAGCTGACATTGAAAATCGCCCAAACCTTGGGCGTATGATGCGCTTTCGCGCAGGAGAAATGCTTTGGAAAACTATTTTCAGATGAATTTTGATAAAGGCAGAATCGATGCCATCTCCAATCTGGGTCTTGCCCACATTGGTGATGGTGTGTACGAGCTACTGTGCCGCAGTTATCTATGCGCCAAGGGCAACCAGACCGTGCAAAAGCTGCACAAAGATGCAGTTTCTCTCGTTCGTGCCACTACCCAGGCTCAGTTGGTGCAAGCCATTCTCCCGGAACTGACGCCCGAGGAGCAGGACTATTACCGCCGGGGCAAAAATGCCCACTCCCACGCTGCACCCAAGAACACCACCCCCAAGGAGTACGCCATGGCCACCGGCCTGGAGACCCTGTTCGGGGCGCTGTATCTTGCCGGCCGTACCCAGCGGCTGAATGAACTTTTTCAAATGATGATGGAGTATCACAATGGCCTTTGACGCATTTTATCTCACCTGTGTTCTGCAGGAGCTGCGCAATTTACCCGAGCCGAGGGTGGAGAAGATCCATCAGCCGGCCCGGGATACTTTGCTGCTGCACCTAAAGCACAAAGAAGGCCGTGCCAAACTGCTGCTCAGCGCCAATCCCGCTGCACCCCGTCTGCATCTGACCCAATCCAATCCCGAAAATCCCGCCGAACCGCCCATGTTCTGTATGCTGCTGCGCAAACATCTGCTGGGCGCAAGGCTTTCTGGTATCACACAGCTGCCCATGGAGCGGTGCGTGCGGTTTTCCTTTGACTGCACCGACGAACTGGGTGACCGGGTGCAAAAGCACCTCGTAGTGGAGCTTATGGGCCGCACCTGCAATATTTATCTGCTCTCCCCCGAGGACAGAATCTTAGACTGTCTGCGTCGGGTAGGTTTTGACGAATCTGCCAAACGCCAGGCCCTGCCGGGACTTTACTACCAAGCACCGGAAAATGTGACAAAAGCAGATCCCCTATCTTTGCAAAAGGAAGATTATGTAAACCTGCTGTCTGCACCCGGAGCAGATCTCATAGCCGACCGGCTCATGGATACCCTGGGCGGACTTTCCCCCCTTGTTTGCCGGGAGGCCGCGCTGTATGCCTTAAATGATGTGGATGCCCGGATTACGGGAGCAGATATTTTATCCGCTGCCGAAAAACTTTCCCTGTTTTTCCATGAGCATCTGACCCACCCCAGGCCTTACTTCTGCCAGGACAGCACAGGCACGCCCAAGCAGTTTGCCTTTTGCCCCATTCACCAGTATGGTGACTGCGAACCGGCAGAGTCCTTCAGCGGTCTATTGGACGCATATTACACCCTGCGGGATGCCAAGAATCTCATCCGCCAAAAGGGACAGGGTCTGCGCAAGACTGTGCAGAATCTCTGCGCCCGGCAAACCAAAAAGCTGGCAATTCAGGAAAAAGAGCTGGCCGCCACCTATGACCGGGAACGGCTGCGCCAATTTGGCGACATCGTCACCGCCAATCTGCACCGCATCCAAAAGGGACAGCCTATGCTGCAGGCAGAGGACTTTTATGACGAAAATATGCCCGTCATTGAAATCCCCCTTTCCCCCATTCTTTCCCCTCAGCAAAATGCAGCGAAATATTATAAAGACTATGCCCGCATGAAAAATGCGGAAAAGGAACTCACCCGGCAGATTGCCCTGGGCGAGCAGGAGCTAAGCTACCTGCAAAGCGTTTTGGAAGAGTTAAACCGTGCCGAGACCGAGGCAGATCTTGAGGACATTCGCGCAGAGCTATCCGCCAGCGGTTATGTGAAAGCCGATTCCGGCAAAAAACGCATAAAGCAAAAAAGCTCCCGTCCCATGCAGTTCACATCCACCGACGGTTTTCCCATTTTTGTGGGCAGAAACAACCAGCAAAATGCGGAATTGACCTTTAAAACTGCACGGAAAGACGATATTTGGCTTCATGCTCAAAAGGTACACGGCAGTCATGTGATCATCTCCTGCCAGGGACAGTCCGTTCCCGATGACACGGTGACCCAGGCTGCGCAATTGGCAGCCTACTATGCCGAGACCTCAGGAGGACAAAACGTACCTGTGGATGTGACGCCTGTAAAGCAGGTAAAAAAACATCCCAGCGGAAAGCCGGGCATGGTGATTTACCATACCTATAAGACCGTTGTGGTCAACCCATATCCGGACATCGTTGTGGATGCGCTGAACGCTGAGAAAAAGCCGGAATAACCCATGGCAGGAGGTTGCCAAATGCTCATCAAAAACCAAATTTATGAAGCTCAAATCATAGATTACACCACAGAAGGTCAAGGCATCGCCAAAATTGACGGCTGTGTGGTGTTTATCCCCAATGCCATTGTGGGCGAAAAATGCCTTATGCGCATTGAAAAAGCGCAAAAAACCTGGGCATCAGGAAAAATGACGGAGCTTCTGGAGCGTTCGCCCCACCGTATCAATCGGGAATGCCCCGCCGCCAAGCTTTGCGGTGGCTGCGCTTTTCATCATATGGATTACGAAGAAGAACTGCGGCTGAAAGCGGCCCGGGTGCAAAGCTGCTTGAACCGCATTGGCGGGGAACAATTTGATTCTATCCCCATTTTGGGCGCGCCCGCCACCACCTGCTACCGCAACAAGGCCCAATATCCCGTGTCCATAAAAAACGGCCGGGCCTATGCCGGTTTTTTCCGGGCAGGCAGCCACGAGGTGGTGGAAAACGCCCGATGCCTCATTCTGCCCCCCGAAATGGATGCGGTAAAAGACGCAGTTATAGATTATGTAAACCAAAACAAAGTTTCCGTATATGACGAACGCACCCATACCGGCCTTCTGCGGCATATCTATGTCCGCCGGGGCGCGGTTTCCAAGGAAATTCTGGTGTGCCTTGCGGTAAACGGCAAAGCCATCCCCCACAAAGACGCGCTCTTAGCGCGACTCGAAAAGATCCCGGGTTTTACTACGCTGTTACTTTCCGTGAACACCGAAAAGACCAATGTGGTGCTGGGCGACGAAGAGATCGTGCTGCACGGGTCGGGGTATATTGAAGATACCATGTGCGGCCTGGGTTTCCGCCTTTCTCCCAAGTCCTTTTACCAGGTCAATCACCACCAGGCCGAACGGCTGTATGAGGCCGCCATCTCTCAGGCAGAGATTACAAAATCCGACACAGTGCTGGATCTTTACTGCGGCGTGGGCACCATCACCCTTGCCATGGCCAAGGCCGCAGGCAAGGTCATCGGCGTAGAGGTCGTGCCCCAAGCTGTTGAAGATGCCAAGGCAAACGCCCTGCGTAACGGCGTTACCAACGCGGAGTTTTTCTGCGGTGATGCGGGCCAGGCGGCCCTGGAATTGGAAAAACAGGGCGTATCCCCGGATGTGATCGTAGTCGACCCTCCCAGAAAAGGCTTAAATGCGGATTGTATTGAGGCGCTTTCCAAAATGTCCCCCCGGCGGATCGTATATGTTTCCTGCGACCCGGCAACCCTTGCCCGGGATGTGGCGCTTTTAAAAGAGCGAGGCTTCAAGGTGCAAAACGCCTTGGCCTGCGACCTTTTCCCCCGCTGCGCCCATGTAGAAAGCATCGTTGTGCTGACCAAGGAATAGAAACTGGAGCTAAGTATGCGTATTTTGTTTGACAGCAAGCAATTACAATATAAAGACCCCTTTGGCACGCTGACCCCCGGGCAGGCGTGCCGGCTTTGCATCCATATCCCCGCATCGGTGCAGACCACTTCTGTACAGTGCCGCATTCAGCATGAGGACGGACGCATGGCAAAAACCGTAGATCTCCCCCAAAAGCAGGAGCAGGGTCTATACCATACATTTTCCGGTGAATTTTCTCTGGACGAGCCGGGCCTGTATTTTTACTACTTCTATATCACGGGAGCAACCGGCGGTTTCCGCCTATTCAAATACGGTGACGATACCAATATGGAAGATGGCGACCTGTGGCAGGTCAGCTGTGTGCCCGGGGATTTCACCACCCCCCAGTGGGCCCAGGGCGCGGTGATCTACCAAATTTTCCCCGACCGCTTTTATAAAAGCGGGGAATGTAACCTTTCCAAAAAACTGACCCCTTATACCCTGCATGAAAACTGGAACGACGAAGTCGCCTGGCGGCCGCTGCCCGACGGCACAGTGCTCAATAACGACTTTTTTGGCGGCAATTTTAAGGGGATTGCGGAAAAGATGGGTTACATTGCCTCCCTTGGCACGACCATTCTCTACCTTAACCCCATCAGTAAAAGCTTTTCCAATCACCGCTACGACACCGGCGATTACAAAACTCCCGACCCTATGCTGGGAACGATGGAGGACTTTTCCGCCATGTGCGAAGCTGCCCACAGCTACGGCATCAAAGTGATCTTAGACGGCGTATACTCTCATACCGGCTCTAACAGCCTGTATTTTGACCGGGAGGGTACATTTGGTGGAAATGGCGCGTACAATTCCCCCGATTCACCCTATTTTAGCTGGTATCGCTTTACCACCTGGCCGAATAAATACGACTCCTGGTGGGGCTTCGATACCCTTCCCACTGTGAACAAGCTTGACCCGAACTTTATGGACTATATCATCACCGGCGAAAACAGCGTCCTCGCCCACTGGCTAAATGCCGGCTGTGACGGTTTTCGCTTGGATGTGGCCGATGAGCTGCCGGCAGAATTTTTGCTACTCCTGAAAAAAAGACTCCGTGAGCTGCGCCCCGACGCACTGCTCATAGGCGAAGTATGGGAGGACGCATCCAACAAGATCTCCTACGGCAAGCGCACCCGCTATTTTGTTGATGGTGTGCTGGACAGCGTGATGAACTACCCCTTCCGAAAAGCCGTTTTAGACTTCGTCCGGAAAAATGACGATGGAACGAACTTCAAAAACACAGTCTTGACCGTAGCAGAAAATTATCCCCCTCAGGTCCTTGCCTGCAACATGAATCTGCTGGGCACCCATGATACTCCCCGGGTACTCACCGCTCTAGTAGATAGCTTTGAGGGAAATCGGGAAGAAATGGCAAAAAGATTTCTTTCCCCCGACCAGCGGGCCCTTTCCCGGCAAAGACTTATGCTCGCGGCCTGTATCCACTACACCCTACCCGGAAGCCCCTGCCTGTATTACGGCGACGAGGCCGGTATGGAAGGCCACAAAGACCCCTTTAACCGGCGCACCTATCCTTGGGGCAAAGAGGATCAAGAACTTCTTTCCCTTTTCCGGGCATTGGGAAATCTGCGAAAAGAAAACCCGGCACTATGCCGGGGCAACATCCGTTTCCTGCACTGGGGTGGCGGTATTCTGGAATTTACCCGCACGCACCAAGGCAAAACCGTAAGGGTCTGTATAAACAACAGCAATGAAAATAAAGCCTTTGCCCCCGGCAGGCTGCTGCTCGGGCAAGAGATTCATCGGGCAGATGACGAGACTGTGATCCTGCGCCCCATGGGCGCGTGCATTTTGGAGGAGCGCTAATGGAAGAAGAACGGTTTTTCAGCGGTTACTGCCGCTGCTTAGACTCTGCCCGCACCGTGGAGGTCACCCGCTGCGACGGGCCATGGACCCCTGACTGCGAATTCCATAGCTGCCCCCACGCATCTACCTGCCAGATCGGTCAGCAAATAGAATCACTGACAAGCAAAAAGACGAAAAATTAGTTTTATAAACAATATAACAAAAAACAGAAGCGGTCGAGTGTTTATTCACCCGACCGCTTCTGTTAAGCTTTTTAAAGTAGATGTTCAAAAGCAAAAAATGATTAATACAAAATTCTTCCATTATATGGGTCAGTTTTTCCGCCGCAGGGTCGAATTGCTTTCTCTTTTTATATAGTGCGTACAAAATTACAAAAGTTCATTCATCATCAACACCCAGCAGAATATTGACCGCTTGCTGTAAGTGCGTCTTGGTTCGGTATGCTTTGATAATCTTTCTCTCTTGGTCATTAAGCTCATCCGGAGAGAGACGCACATCCAACAAATCACTCGGTGACACTTGGAGCGCTCGACAAATATCTGCGATTATATCTGCATCGGGGCGATTCAATCCCTGCTCCCAGTTGGAGACGCGGCTGTTGCTGACACCGATCAGCTTTGCAAGCTGCTTCTGGTTGAGTCCCCGTTCTTCTCGGTACATGCGAATTCTACTGCCGATCTCATACATAATATTATATCACCTCAAATAAAATTATACCCATAAAATCTGAAAAAGCAACAAGAAAATCCAGACCGCCTGTATTTTACTGTTGACTTTACACGCATTCTGGATTATACTAGCCTTATTCCAGAATTTCTTGAAGGGCGGTATATGCATGCAGGTGTATGAGAAAATTCGCAACTATATAGAAGGACACGGCATGAAGGAAATCGCTGTTGCCAAGAGAGCCGGCATCTCCAACGTAACCCTAGATGCTATTCTCAATGGTAAACGGAAAATGTATGCTGAAGACTTACGAGCAATCTGCCTGGCGTTGGATGTCAGCCCCGAAATATTTATTGAAAGATGGAATAAAAACAAAATTTGATGAGGAAACAAAACAAAAGGAGCATAGTTATGAACAACCAAGAACAAACAAATGCCGTCAAGAAGGCGTTGGATTTATCCATTTTGGTTTCCAACACCAAAAACGAATTGGCCCTGTTGTCGTGCCAGACATATGGCCCAAAACCGAACGCGCCGGTTGCGCAAAAGATACCGACGGTTTATCCCGAGATTAAACCAGAGGTCAAGTTCTGGAGCATTGAATTGTTGCCTACAATATGCTTTTGGCCCTGGCCTATCATTTACTATTTTACTGGCTATAAAAGAAAAAAAGAATTAGAAATTTTTCGTATCCGCGACACACCGGAATACCGTCAGCAATGCGCCGCAATAGATGACGAAGTAAAGAAGAAACAAGCTGCTGCTGACGAACTGTACCAAAAGCAGTTAAAAGAGTACCAAGATGTAATTCTACCAAAATATGAAAAGGCTCTAGCTGAATGGACACAGATGCACAATAAAGAAATTGAGCGTGTGAAAACAATCTTGCATAGTGCAGAAAAAGATTTATCAGAGCATTATGAGGCAACAAAAATTGTTCCTCTACAGTACCGAGAAATCAGCGCATTGCAATATATATACGATTCAATTTCCACATCGGACTATAGTGTAAAAGAAGCGATTGACGCATATGATAAGGACAGACAACGTCGCTTGGATCAAGCGCAAATCAACGAGCAGCGTCGAGCAAACAATCTGGCAAGAGAACAAAATGATTTGGCAATGGAGCAAAACGATTTGTTAGCGGAGCAGAATGATATTGCAGACCGGGCAAGACGGGATGCCCGCACCGCCGCAATTGTTGGCGCTGTGCAAAGACATAATACAAATAAGGCTTTGAACAAAATAATTAAAGGCAAGTAAATGTTAATGCTTGAGGTAAAAGACGTACTGTTTTTGCCCCATGGGCGCGTGCATTTTGGAGGAGCGCTAATGGAAGAAGAACGGTTTTTCAGCGGTTACTGCCGCTGTCTGGACTCTGCCCGCACCGTGGAGGTCACCCGGTGCGACGGGCCTTGGACAGCCGACTGCGAATTTTCAAACTGCCCCCATGCATCCTCCTGCCAGATCGGTCAACAAATCAAGGAACTTTCCCAGGAATAACAAAAGTGTGCCACGAAATGTGGCACACTTTTTTCTTTATTCTGCAGAAAACTGATCCTTGCCTACTGCGCAAAGGGGGCACTCAAAATCCTCGGGAAGATCCTCGAACTTCGTACCGGGGGCAATGCCGCCCTCGGGATAACCCTCAGCCTCGTCATAGACCCAGCCGCAAACATCGCAAACATATTTCATAAAAGTCATCCTCCTTTTTTAGATGATCCTATCATAGCATATTCTGCCCAAATAATGCAAGGTTATTTGACTTCTGGAAACAAAATCATTATACTAAAAAGGTCAGGAGGGATCACTATGGATTTTGCTGAATATTTTCCCATTTGGGACAAGCTGACTCCCGAACAGCAGCAGCGTATGCGCTCTGCTTCGGAATTTCGCGCGGTGAAAAAAGGAACTGTGCTGCATAACGGCAGTTTAGACTGCTTGGGTCTTCTGCTCATCCGCAGCGGTCAGCTTCGGGCATATATTTTGTCCGATGAAGGTCGGGAGATCACAGTCTACCGTCTGTTTGAACGGGATATTTGCCTGTTTTCTGCCTCCTGCGTTATGCCGGACGTGCAGTTTGACATTGTGATCGAGGCGGAAAAAGACAGCGAGATCTGGATTATCCCCGCCTGCCTGTATAAAGAATTGATGGAACAGTCTCTGGCCGTTTCCAACTACTCCGGCCAGCTCATCAGCTCCCATTTTTCCGAACTCATGTGGCTGGTGGAGCAGATCATGTGGAAAAGCTTTGATAAGCGCCTGGCGGAATTTCTTTTGGAAGAAAGCATGCTAGAGGGCACAGACAGTCTGAAACTGACCCACGAAAAAATAGCAAACCATTTGGGCACGGCCCGGGAAGTGGTCACCAGAATGCTCCGGTATTTCCAAAACGAAGGCATGGTAACCCTGACCCGGGGCAGCGTGGATATAATAGACCGCAAAAGACTGCAAAATTTAGGGAGTTCCCATTGATGCAATACGAAAACTGTCATTTATGCCCCCGGGAATGCGGCATTGACCGAACTGCCGGGAAAACCGGCTATTGCGGCTGCCCGGACACCGCCTTGGTTGCCAAAACCATGATCCATCTATGGGAAGAACCGGCTTTGGCAGGCTCGGGCGGCAGCGGCGCCATCTTCTTCGGGGGCTGTACTCTTGGCTGTAAATACTGCCAGAACCGGGCCATCTCCTGCAAGCCTACCGGAAAAAGAATGGATTCGCAGCAGCTTCGACAGGAAATGGAGCGACTGATCGACCAAGGCGCAGAAAACATTGACCTTGTGACTCCCACCCATTTTTTGCCTACCATACTTCCCGCCCTGCAGCCGCGCTTGCCTGTACCGGTGGTATACAACTGCGGCGGCTACGAGCGCGTTGAGACGCTAAAACTGCTGGATGGTCTGGTGGATATATACCTTCCCGACCTTAAATACAGCGACGCTTCTCTTGCTGCCGAACTTTCCGGCTGTGCCGACTATTTTGAGGTAGCTGCCCGAGCCATAAAAGAAATGGCACGGCAAACCGGACCGGCTGTCTATCAGGGCGATCAGCTGTGCCGGGGAACAGTGGTGCGGCATTTGATCTTGCCCGGCTGCGTGGAAAATTCCCTGCGCATTTTAGATTGGCTGGGAGAAAATTTCACCCCAGGAGAAATTTTGGTCAGTCTTATGCGGCAATACACCCCCATGGGTGGGCTGTCTGCACCCTTTGACCGCAAGGTTTCTCAGGAAGAATACGACGCGGTGCTGAGCTGGATGTACTTAAACGGTCTACACGGCTTTGTGCAGGAAGAAGATGCGGCAAGCAAAAACTATATCCCCGATTTCTAATAAAAATTCCCGATGCTCTATGCATCGGGAATTTTGTTACTGCAAAAGTTTTTCAAATACCGGTATGCTTCTTTCAATCATATCCCGGCTCACGCAGTAGCAGATCCGGAAATATCCCGGACAGCCAAATCCGTCACCGGGAACAAGAAGCAGATCCAGCGCCTTAGCTTTTTCGGAAAAAGCCACCGCATCTCCTCCGGGAGCTTTGATAAACAAATAAAACGCACCGTCGGGCCTGGCCATTTCATAACCCATAGCAGTAAGGCTATCATAAAGCAAACGACGATTTTCGTCATAGGCCTGTAAATTTGGACGCAGATGGGTACATTTTGCAATCACCTTTTGCCACAAAGACGGGGCGCACACATGACCGCAGGCTCTGGCCGCACCGGCTACTGCGGCATAAAGTGCCGCACCGTCCTCTGCCTTCCGAGGTACATAAACATAGCCGATTCGCTCGCCCGGTAAGGACAAGGATTTAGAGTAAGAATAACAAACCAGCGTATTTCGGTAAATAGCCGGCAAAAACGGCACTTCCACACCGCCATAAACCAATTCCCGGTAAGGCTCATCGGAAACGATATAAATTGGATGGCCGTATTCTTTGCTCTTTTTCTCCAGCAACGCGCCAAGCGCCGTTAACGTCTGCCGGGTATACACCACACCGGAGGGATTGTTGGGAGAATTGAGGATCACCGCCACAGTGTGCTGGGTCAGCATTTCCTCCACCGCTTTTAAGGAAATCTGAAAATCCGGAATATCCGGAGGAACTACCCGAAATTTCAATCCTGCGCTTTCCGCAAAAGGCTTGTATTCCGGAAAATAGGGCGCGATGGCCAAAATTTCTCCGTCCGGCACAGCAAGCGCATGAAAAACCGCCACCAGCTCCGGCGCTGCGCCGCAGCCAAGGAAAAGCTCCAGGGGCGTAATGTCACAGCCGTAGCGGCTGTTCAAATCGTCGGCAATGGCCTGCCGGGTACGCAGGTCACCTGCAGCAGATGTATAGCCGTGCACCGCAAGGGCATCATTTTCCAGCAATACCTGCCGGATGGCCTCGTTTACCTCTGCCGGCGCAGGAATAGACGGATTTCCAAGGCTGTAATCATACACATTTTCCGGCCCTACCTCATTTTTCCGGGCGCAGCCATATTCAAAAAGATCCCGAATGCAGGAGCGATTTGCTCCCAGGGCATAGGCTTTTTCGTTATACATACCCCGCCCTCCTTACAGCGTATACAGCGGCTGAACAGGATCAAATCCCTGGGGTCGATAGGTCACCGAGCCGATGGGCTTGCCGTCAATGCCGTATTTGGGGTTATACCCAAATAGGTTTACATAACGCACCAAGTCGTTTTTCTCATTTTCCATTGCTTTCATAACCGCCACCGTTGCGATCACATCATCCACCGCCCGGTGGGAGTTCACCACACTGCCGGTAAGGCCGTATGTATCAATGGCATTGCAAAGCTTATGGGGATAGCTGTGCCGGTCTTTATACACTGTCAGCAGATCCAGCTTATCTTTTCCCTTCAACACCGTGGGATCGCCGCTGCGCAGCAGCAAATAATAAAGAAAACTTAAATCAAAATGCGCATTATAGGCCAGCAGCAGCGTATTTCCCTCAAACATGCCGGCTATATCCCGGCAAACCTGCTCCTTGGGAACACCTCGCTTGGCAATGTCCTCATCCGTGATACCGGTAAGCTCCTGAATCTTAGGGGGCACAGTATTTCCCGGTGTCATACAAATAAGCTCATCATATTCCTGCAGGATCTCGGCCTTGCCGTTTCTCTGCTCCACCACCACCGCAGCAAACTCAATGATCTCATCCCGGGAAAAGGACAGACCGGTGGTCTCCGTATCGAAAAGCACCAGCCGGTCGTAAATTGCAAACAATTGTGAAAATTCCATATCATTCTCCTGTGGCAAGCGCCAGAGCGCGTCGGAATTTGCTGGCAGTCTCAACTGCCAGACCATGTTCATTGGCAAAGGCATCGGCAAAAGCGACAAGCGCTTCCCTGCTGCCGGATTTCAGCTCCAGTTCCACTTCACAAAAGGGCTGTTCTTTCCCGCCTCCCAGTAAAACACCGGAATCCAATGCCAGCTCTGCGGTAAAATCCTTTTGTTCAATGATTGTTGCACGTCTGGTAAAGCGGGCGCCGCACAAAGGGAAAAGTCCCTCTTTCGCCCAGCTAAGCAGCACCTCCGGGGCACCTAGTTTACATAACTCCTGAAGAGCCACGGTCACATCTTCACACACAAGCTCCCACTCTCCCCGGGCGCCATCCTTTTCCGGTGTCTTTACGGTGCAAATAGCCACTGCGTTTTCCATGCGACGACGCAATGTGATGCGCCCAGCGGAAAAATCCTTGCTGGGAGTATCATAATAGGTGGTCTCCATAGAAATTTCCGTGAAACCTGCATGCTCCCGTGCAATGATCTGCTGCTGCGCAGCTGTCGCTTTATACTTCAGCTCAAATTCCGTGCCCATAACGTTCCTTACTTTCCCAGAAGCTTTTGCAAAGCCATTTTGTCCTTGCGGTCATCCAATAACTGCACCACTTCCCGGAGCAGTCTGTTCCACTCCCGGGCCGTCAAATGACCATCCATACCGGTGGTCAGATAATTGCACTCAGAAAGCTTTACATTGCCCATCTGCCGGGCAAATGCCCGATCCATGCCCATTGCGGATGCATAGGGGGCAAGATGATAATAATAATCGGGATTCGCCTGCAGGATATACTGCAGCTCCTCCTTGGGGACAGAGCGGAAATATCTGCGCAGGCCCAGAATATCAGCCATGGCCTGTCTGCCCATTTCACTTCTGCGGCCTCCATAAGCAACGGCCAAACCGCCCAGCCACTGAGTACCGATCACGAAAACGGCTACGCCAAACTCTCCGCACAAAGCGCCAATCAGCAGCCAAAGGGCGCTGGTCGCCAATGTGATCAGGTGCGGCAATTTTTTGCGCAGATGTGCGCTCGCCGCGGCATTATGGATCTGCCAGGATAAAAGCGCACCCAAGGCGCTGAAGAACAAACCTAAAATTACCTGCCAGGCAGTATCGCTGACCATAGAACGGGCAAGGGATACACCGCCACAAATGCCAATGCCCACTAGCAGCGCCCGGAAAATCATGGGATTGCCGGAACCCGGGAGGTAGTAATCCCTGACATTGGGAATGACTCTGGCGGCCTTTGCGGAAAGACGGGCAAAATGGTGACCTGTGCCGTCCACAGTCTTTCTTCTTCCAAAAAGCGCGTGGAAATACCGCGCCTCGAAATCCTTCCGTTCATTGCCCATTTCCATGCGCTTATGGAGTAAAACTCTGCCGTTATCATCCAGTTGGATCAGCAGATAACCCATCTGAGCCCAGGAAAGCACCATCATGGCAAAATCCGTTCCTTGGCCGGTCAGACAGCAACCCATTTCACCGGCAGTAAGACCCACAGGCTCGCGGGTGCGGCGCAAACGCTTAGGAGGCAGGGCTCGCAAACAGATCAACCAATAGATCAGCGCCACAGCCGCGCAAATATACATCAAAACGTCATCAGCGCTCAAACTCCAGCGTTTCATCAGCGGCTGGGGGAACATTTCCTCGGTAACCGGCAAGGTCATGCTCAAGGATTCGTGATCCTTCAGACCTTGCAGGAAGCTGCAGTGGATGGTATTTCCCTCCGTGGTAATATCCATCAGCGTATCCACTGCTTCCTGATAATAAGTACTGCTGAACTCCGGCCGCCGCTGAGGCGCTCCCGGAAGCGTTACAGAAAAACTCATATTCTCCACCGGATAAGCAAATCCTGCCAAAAGCCGGATGGTCAAACGCAGGCCCAGTTTTGCATCATTAGTGATGGCATCGGGCAAATCATAGCGGATCACAAAGGAATGGGTGCCGGCAGCGCGGATGATGCCGCCCAGATCCACATTCCGCACATCCCCGGAAACCGAGGTTCTGGCAAGGCCGCCGTTTAAGGAAATATTTTTCGCCTCTGCGGGCAATGGGAACAAAATGTCCCTGGGAACTTCCGAAAGAGTCAACTGTACATTCATGGTCACCTCGCAGGTGCCATTGGAATGAACTGTAGTATTGCTTTGCAACGAACTGACCGTACCTGCAGCGGACACCGCAGTAGTCAGCATCACACAGCACAGCAACAACAAAAATACCCGACGCACAGCGGCATCCCCCTTTCTACAATATACGCACATTTTACCACGCTCACCGGTAAATTGCAAGGAAAACCCGCCCCATAAATTAGGGTTTTTACTTCTTGGGTCTTGTGCAAAAAGAGAAAATAGTGTACAATAAAAATCCAAGAAACCAAGGAGGTCTCGCCATGGCGTTTGAAGACGAAGAATTGAATAAACGCCGGGAGGCCCGCGCCCGGGAGCAAAGCTTTATGCAAAAGCAGAAAAAGCTCCTGCGCATTGGCATGATTGCCACCGCAGTAACGCTTGCAGTCTGCGGCATTGCTCTGCTGATCACGGTTCTGTCTGTAAGCGCACCGCAGAGTCCGTCCATGCAGACCCCCTCCTCTGACGAGGCCGTGCAGACCCCCGACGAAGAACCCCAGCCGGAGCAAACACCCGAAGAAGTACCGGAGCAAAATCCTGACACCATCGTGCATTTTGTGGCCGGCGGCGATGTAAATATTACAGACAAAACCGTTGCGGCCGGTGCCAACGGCGGCGACTACCGCTATACGGATATTTTTATGGATCTGGTTCCTGTTTTGGCAGGCGCCGATCTTTCCAGCGTTAATTTTGAGGGCAGCCTTTTCGGTGCGCCCTATGGCGGCACGGGCAAATCCGCTCCTCTGCAGCTGGCGCAGGCCCTGCGAGATGCAGGTGTGGACTTTGTGCAGACAGCCAACTCCCAAAGCGTAGTCAGCGGTCTTGACGGTCTCAAATCTACTCTGCAAAGCATTCGCGAAGCAGGAATGACCCCCCTTGGCACTTACTCTGACAGTGACGACTTTAAGCGTTCCGGCGGCTATGTGATCCGCAAGGTCAAGGGCATCCGTATTGCCTTGGTTGCTTTTACCAAAGGTATGGACGGCATGGGCTTGCCCGCTGGCAGTGAAGACTGCGTGAATCTTCTGTATAAAGACTATAACAGCACTTATCAAAAAGTAGATACCGAAGGTATCACCTCCGTATTGCAGGCTGTGCAGGCACAAAAGCCGGACATTACCATCGCTCTGCTGCACTGGGGCAGTGAATATAACAGCAAAGTCAGCAAGACTCAGGAGCAGATCACCAAGCTCATGCAGGATCAGGGTGTGGACGCCATTATCGGCACCCACTCCCATTATGTGCAGCAGGTTTCCTTCGACCCGGTAAAAGGCGCTTTGGTGGCCTACGGCTTGGGTGACCTTTACGGTGACGGAACAAATGCCGGAACCAATTACTCGGTGCTGCTGGATCTGGAGATCACCAAAGACGGTCAGACCGGCCAGGTGAAGCTCACCGATTATTCATACACCCCCATCTTCCTGCAGGACGAAACGGAAACAGGCGGCTCCTTGCGTCTGCTGCGCATTCCTCAAGCAATGGCAGCTTATGAGCAAAACGCTATCAACAAAGTTTCTGAAGCCACCTACACCCAGATGAAAACCGCATTGGAAAAGGTGCAGCAGCGCATGATGGCATAGAAGTCTCTATGGGCGAAGCTTTGACGCAATGCCCCGGTAGAACAAAATTGCCACAAAGCTCACCGGGATCCACAGCAAAGAATAATTCAGGCATATCTGCCCAAGATAATGGTACGGCATTTGCCGGTAATCCCAAACACTGTAATCCCGGTTGACCAAAAGACCTGTAACAAGCTCCAATCCGGTGATCAAACCGGCACTAAGGACCAAAAGCAAAGCAAGAGGCATTTTCCTCAGCTTTTGCAGCTGACCAATGAGCACAAAGCAGATCCCGCCAAGGGCGAACATGCTGCCGTGACTGCGCCCGCGCCACAACAATTCCAGCACAGTATAGGCGCTACCGCCCAAAGAAAACAGAAAGACACTTTTCCAAATACGCATAATAACCCCTCCCAATACAGAATGCCCAAAAAAACCGGAATTTTTACTTGACAAACGCACCTCCGGCATATATAATAACAAAGCTGTTTCGGCTGTGCCGAAATTTATGACCAATATGGCGGCATAACTCAGTTGGTAGAGTAGCCGGTTCATACCCGGTATGTCATCTGTTCAAATCAGATTGCCGCTACCAGGCCCGTTGGTCAAGCGGTTAAGACACCGCCCTTTCACGGCGGTAACATGGGTTCGATTCCCGTACGGGTCACCAAAAAA
>JAZSFE010000038.1:0-27768 GCA_045532105.1 Faecousia sp. | reverse complement strand
TATAAGGCGATGAATGCCCAACGTTTTTGGGAGGAAGTACAAAAGGAGGTGCACCATGGCTGAAAAACTGACGCCTCAGCAGGAATTGGCTGTTGTAAATCGTGGCGGCAAGCTATTGGTGTCGGCCGCCGCCGGATCGGGCAAGACTAAGGTTCTGGTTGACCGGCTGATGCACTACCTTTTGGACGAGAGAGACCCTGCTGATTTGGATGACTTCCTTATCATTACCTATACCAAGGCCGCAGCAGCAGAGCTGCGGGGAAAAATTGCAGCAAAACTTACGGAGAAAATGGCACAGCAGCCGGAAAATCGGCATTTGCAGCGGCAGATGCAGCGGCTGTATTTGGCGAAGATCTCCACAGTACACGCATTTTGTGGAGACCTGCTGCGGCAGTATGCTTACCGGCTGGATCTGCCTGCGGACTTTCGTGTAGCAGATGAAAATGAGTGTCGGGAGCTGCGGGAAACCGCCATGGCTCAGGTTTTGGAGCAGGCTTATGAGAATCTGCAGGAAAGACCGGATGTGCGGGCGTTTTTGGACACCCAGGGTCTAGGCAGAGACGACCGCCTTGTACCGGATATTCTTATAAAGGTCTACGATAGTTCCCGTTGCCACATATGTCCGGATAAGTGGCTGGAGGATTGTATCACCAATGCCCGGGTGGAGAGTATTGATGATGCGGGTCAGACTGTCTGGGGCAGATATCTGATGGAGGATCTGTTTCGGTATCTTGATTTGCAGATACATTCTATGGAGACATGTGTGGCTCTCGCTTCTGCGGCAGATCATATGGAAAAGCCTGCGGCTCTTTTTGCCGATACTTTGGCACAGTTGAAGCGCTTGCGGGAATCTCACACATGGGACGAGGTATTTGACCGCGCTCAATTGGACTACGGCAGGCTGAGTTTTTCCAAGAATTGTACGGATATTGCCTTGGTAGAGCAACTGAAAGCGGTGCGGGATGCCTGTAAAAAGGGCATGGAGAAAAAGCTGAAAAGCTTTCATGGCCGCAGCGATCAGGTGCTGGAGGATATGGAACGCTGCGTTGCTTCTGTCCGCGGTATGGTGCAACTGGTGCAGCAGTTTGATGAGCAGTACAGCAGGATGAAACGATCCCGCAGAGTGCTGGATTTCGGTGATTTGGAGCAACGCTCGCTGGATCTTCTCACGGGGAAGAACAGAGATCAGGTTACTGCTATTGCCGGGGAAGTGGGTCAGCAGTTCCGGGAGGTTTTGGTGGACGAATACCAGGACTCCAATGCGGTGCAGGATGCCATTTTTTCTGCGTTGGCTCAGCAACGGCAGAATTGTTTTATGGTGGGCGATGTAAAGCAGTCCATTTATCAGTTCCGCCTTGCAGATCCCGGAATTTTCTTGAAAAAATATCAGGATTATAAATATGCTGAGGAAGCCCGCATCGGCGAGGGAAGAAAGGTGCTGCTTTCTCATAATTTCCGTTCCGGCGGCGGTGTGCTGCAGGGTGTCAATGATATTTTTTCCTGCTGTATGTCCCCGGAGGTGGGTGGCCTGCATTATGGCAGTGAAGAAGCACTGCGTGAGGGCGTGCCCCATATACCCCTGGGCGAGCCGGAAGTGGAGCTTTTGGCTTTGCCGGTGGAGGAGACCACCTATGCCGAGGAAGCCGCTATGGTTGCGGATAAGGTGGGGGAACTTCTTGGCGGAAAACATTTTGTACGGCAGGGAGAATCCTTGCGTCCTGTTCGTCCGGAGGATATTGCGATTTTGCTGCGTTCCCCCGGCAGCGTGGGCAGCGCCTATTTGCGAGCCTTGGAGGAGCGGGGGATCCGGTGCGTCAGCGGTGGTGGAGAGGATCTGCTTCAGACGGAGGAGATCTGCTTTTTACGCAGCTTGCTGCAGGTCATAGGAAATCCCAGACAGGACATTCCCTTGCTTGCTGTACTCAGCAGCCCGGTGTTTTGCTTCCGGGCGGCAGATCTGGCGGCATTGCGGCAGGAAGATCACCGCAGTAGTATTTATGATCTGATGCTGAAGTCTCAGAGCCAAAAGGCACAGATATTCCTTGAAGATTTGGAAAAACTGCGTAATGCAGCGCGTACAGAGACACTCACCGGACTGCTGGAAACAGTATTCTCATTGACCCATATGGACAGCTTGTATGCTGCAATGGACGGCGGTCATCAGCGTGAAGAAAATTTACAGAGTTTCTACGCCCTGGCAGCGGAATTTGAAACACTGGGGCAGAAAGATCTTCGGGATTTCCTGGCATTTTTGGATGCTATGGAGCATAAGGGATTGGTGAAGGCGGGGGAGCAGAGCGCTTCCGGCGCAGTAACCATGATGAGTATTCACAAATCCAAGGGCTTGGAGTTTCCGGTAGTTTTCGTGTGCGGTTTGTCCCGGGAATTCAACAGGGAAAGTACCCGGGCGCAGGTGCTGTGCGATCAGGTTTTGGGCCTCGGTCTTTCTGCGGTTGATGAAGAAAATCGGGTGCGTTACCCCACTATTGCAAAACGGGCAATCGCTGTCAAAACAACGGCGGACAGCTTGTCTGAGGAAATGCGGGTGCTTTATGTAGCATTGACTCGCGCCCGGGATAAGCTGATCATGACCTACGCATCCAAATCTCTGGAGTCGGAGCTTTCTGAGATCGCTTTGCGTATGGGAGCAGGCAGCGAGGAACTTTTGTGCCGGGATGTGGTTTGCCCTGGCCAGTGGGTGCTTATGGCGGCATTAAAGCGTACAGAAGCCGGAGAGTTGTTCCAATTGGGAGGAAGGCCTCCTCATACCTTTGCAGGCCAGCCGGCTTGGCGCATAAAGGTTGTGAAGTCTTTAAAGGACGGGCAGCTGCCTGTGGAAAATGAGATTGCGACCGTATCTGGGCCACAGGATCTAAAGGAGCGGCTGAGCAGAGGCCTGTTTTTCCAATATCCGCATTTGGCCGCTACAAAAGCGCCTTCTAAGCAGACGGCTACCCAGCGAAAAGGCAGGAATAAGGATGCCGAAGCAGCAGAAAATGCACCCAAACGGGGTGAACTCAGTTGGCGCAGGGCAAGTTTTGCGCAAAACCGGGAGGATGCTACGGCTTATGGCAATGCGGTGCACAGCTGCATGCAGCATTTGTGTTATCATGCTTGTACGGATGAAGCCGCTGTTCGGGTAGAAGTGGAGCGCCTGGTGGGTGATGGAATCCTCACCCAGCAGCAGGCAGAGCAGATTCCTTACGGCAAGATCGCAAAATTTTTCTGTTCGCCGTTGGGAAAGAAGTTGCAAACAGCAGATAATGTATTGCGCGAATTTAAATTCTCTATTCTCGATGACGGTGCTAACTATCATGCAGACCTTGCGGGCGAACAGATCCTATTGCAGGGTGTGGTAGACTGCGCGCTGATCGAAGATGATGGCATTACGGTGGTGGATTTTAAAACGGACCGGGTTACAGAGGAATCTTTCCGGGGACGAGCGGAGCATTATGCGCCCCAGATTCGCACATACGCGGATGCCTTGGCCAGGATCTACGAAAAACCAATAAAGGATGCTGTTTTGTATTTCTTTGCTATGGATCGGTTTGTTTCTGCAAATGATGTGGAAAACGGATAAAGAAATAACATGGGCGTGTTGCATGTTGCAACACGCCCTGCCTCTTTAGCGGTTGTTCTGGTTCTGGTTGTTGTTCTGGTTCTGGTTGTTGTTCTGATTCTGGTTGTTGTTCTGGTTCTGGTTGTTGTTCTGGTTCTGGTTGTTGTTCTGGTTCTGATTTTTGTTCTGGTTGTTCTGGTTCTGATTCTTGTTCTGGTTGTTCATTTGAAAATTCCTCCGTTTATTCTACTTACGGCATCACCGCGTAGATAGCTTTCCCAAATTATTAGGATTTATCCTTGGCTTTGAAGATCAGACTGACCAGCAGACCTGCGAAAATGGCTGCGGTGATTCCACCGGCAGCAGCTTTTAGGCCGCCGGTGAATATGCCAAGAAAACCAAGGGAATCCACGGCTTCCTTGACACCCTTAGCAAGATTATAACCAAATCCGGTAAGCGGAACGGTAGCGCCCGCGCCGGCAAATTCCGCCAAGGGTTTATAAACACCAATTGCGCCTAAAATGACACCGATGACCACATAACTGACAAGGATCCTGGCGGGAGTAAGCTTTGTTTTGTCAATAAGAATTTGACCGATTAGGCAGAGCAGACCGCCTATGATAAATGCTTTCAAATAGTCCATTTAATTTTCTCCTGTGATAGCAACTGCGTGACATACGCCGGGAATTGGGAGTCCTTGTTGAGTAGATGTGGGGGAAAGAAGAGCGCCTGTGCCGCAGAATAACAGGCGTTTTATTTTTTTCTTGATTAGCTGGTTAAGCAGGTAGCCACATAGAGTAATAGCGCTGCAGCCGCAGCCGGAGCCTCCGGAGTGGACATCCTGCTCTATTTGATCGAATACCAGTGTACCGCAGTCTGTCAGTTTTCCGCCTAAGGACATACCATCCTTTTTTGATAGTTCCAGAAGTACATCTTTGCCAAGCTGGCCCAAATCACCGGTGACAATGAGATCGTAATAGTCCGGTTCAATGCCCAGGTCCTCCATGTGGGTCTTGATCGTGGCATAGGCGGCAGGAGCCATGGCCGCGCCCATGTTGTTAGCATCTTTGATTCCAAGATCTGTGACGGTGCCGATGGTGCAGCTCTGAATTCGTGGGCCTTTTCCTGCGGTACACACCAGTGCAGCGCCTGCACCGGTAACGGTCCATTGGGCGGTGGGTGTGCGCTGCCCGCCATAACCCAGAGGAAAGCGGTATTGCCGTTCAGAGGATGCAAAATGAGAGGACGTCATAGCTACTACTCTATCGGAAAAACCACCGGTGACAGCCATGGAGGCTACCAGCAGACTTTCAGCCATGGTAGAGCATGCTCCGTATAATCCCAAATGTGGGATGCCGGAATTTCTTAAAGAAAAAGAAGATCCAATGCATTGGTTCAGCAGGTCGCCGGACACCACCAAACCAAGCTGTTCTTTGCTGTGGCCGGATTTTTTCAGCAGTATATCAAGGGCGCATTTTTGCATGTGTCCCTCTGCCTGCTCCCAGGTTTTTTGCCCGAAATAGGTATCCTGAGAGGTCATGTCAAAGAAGTGATGGAGAGGGCCTTCGGATTCTTTTTTGCCTGCTACACTTGCCCAGGCGGTGATCACCGGCATTTCGGGCAGGAGGAAGCTTTGTTTCCCGCGTTTGTTGGTTGCCATAGCGTACCATCCTTGATGATTTTTTCTTAGTATGCACAAAGTGCTTTACAAAATGCACAGGAAACTTATAATAAAGAAAAAAGGAGGCATGAAAATGGCTTATGAGATCGCTCCGGCAACTCCGGGAGATTTGGATAGAGTACTGGAGATATATGCCTATGCCCGCAAATTTATGGCTGAAAACGGAAATCCGCACCAGTGGGGAACGGCAACGCCCAGAAAAGCGCTGTTGGAAGAAGATGTTGAAAAGAAACAGCTTTATGTTGTTTGGGAAAACGGTGTGATCCATGGTGTGTTTTTCTTCTTTTTAGGAGAAGATCCCACATATAAAAAGATATACGAGGGCGCGTGGCATAAGAATGTGCCTTATGGCACAATTCACCGCATCGCGTCCGACGGCAGCGGGGGAATTTTTCGCGCCTGCTTAGCGTATTGTTCCTCGAAATGCGATTATTTGCGCATTGATACCCATGCGGATAATCACATTATGCAGCATGTGGTGGAAAAGGCGGGGTTCCGGCGGTGCGGCATCATCTATATAGCTGACGGGACACCGAGAATTGCATACGATAGATAAAAAGCCGGCATCCATAGGATGCCGGCTTTATTTTCAGATGACCCGCTTTGCGCCGTAGTAATGGGATGCCCAGTAACTGTTGCTCAAAGAGGAGATCACAACGCCCTGGCTGGACGATGCATGAATGAATTGGTTGTTGCCAATATAAATACCTAAGTGGGAAATACCGGAAGTATAGGTGTTGGCGAAGAATACCAGGTCACCTTCCTTTAAGTTGCTCTTGGAAATGGATGTGCCCACATTCCATTGCTGTTTGCTGGTACGGGGCAGGGAATAGCCGTGCTTGGCAAAAACATACTGCACATACCCGGAGCAGTCAAACCCGCTGGGGGTGCTGCCGCCCCAAAGATAAGGAACGCCCAGATACTGCTTTGCGGTGGCAATGATCTTGCCTGCGGTGGTGCTGCCGGTACCGGTGCTTCCGTTGTTGTTTAGCGCCTCTGCGCTGGGCTTCACACCGGTGGACTTGCCGCCTACAAAGAACAGAGGCTTGTTGGCAGAATCTCGATTTTCATAGGGGATCTCTGTCAGATCCATATAATCGCTGCGGATATAGCCAATGCGACTGCCGTAAATGACTTTAAACCACTGGTTGTTGATACCGATGATGTAGGCCCGGTCACCGGAATTTGCCCGAGCAACGCTATTGTAACCTGTGCCGGGGCCGCTGCGGATGTTTACGCTGCTGCCGTTGATCCGGCCGTAGCCAAGTTCCGCGTTTTCCCGTGTCACCAGACGCACATAATCCTTATGCATATACCCTGTTTGCAGATTGTAGTTCACTTTGTACCAATCGCCGGTTTTTGCCAGTACCACGATCACTTCCTGATTGTAGGCGTAATCCAGGGTGGTGGAAGTTTTGCTTGGCTGACTTCTCAGCCGTAGGGATGAGGCTTCCACAAAGCCTACACCCAGTTTTATTTCTCTGCTTGCGGCGTTGGCAGTTATGCCGTTTGCGCCAATAAAAAGAAAAATTGCCAGCGCAAGGCTGACAATACGAGTCAATGATTTCATACGATGCCCTCCGTCTTACTGTAAATTGCTCATTTGCCTGCTAAAGCACGCTCCAGCCAGACACAGCCAAAATCCAATGCTGTGTACAGACCGTCTTTTTCGCTCTTCTTCACCACGCGGTCACGGCTTTTTGCTGCCGGATCAGTGAGCTGAAGCTGAACAGAAACCTTGGATGCCACATCCAGATCTCCAACTTTCTTGGTTTCAAGAATCTGAAGCATAACGATGTGGGAATCCGCCATAGAACCATAGTAAATCAGGTTTTCCTTCCGCATCAGCGGATGGCCCTTGTACATGAGTACTGCGTTTTCATCAGCCATTTCGGTTACCTCCTGTAAATTTGTAATCGGATTGTAACATCTTGTAACCTTTGTGTCAACGTCTTTCGGGCAATTACCAGAACTTGGCAGACCCGGTGCGCTGATACTGACAGATGTTTTCTATTTGGATTTTGTAAGACGGAGGGAGTATGAAATTGTAGGGGTAAAACAAAGAGGCTTTTGCCGTGGCAAAAGCCTCTTGGCGGTGGTTAGGCCAAATAGCTGCGAACCAGTTCCTGAAGCAGCTCGTCCCGATCCAACTTACAGATCATGCTCCGGGCATTGTTGTAGTTGGTAATATAGGTCGGATCTTCAGTCAGAAGATAACCGACGATTTGGTTCACAGGGTTGTAACCCTTTTCCTGCAGAGAATCGAACACAGTCCGGAGAATGCGGCGCATGTTCTCTTTATCATCGCTGGGAATGGTGAACTTCAAGGTGCTGTTATCCGTCATAGTATCGACCTCCTTGTAGCAATATTGGTATTATAGCCCAAAAATTGCCATCTGTAAAGTCCTGAAACGATTTTTTTCTTGAACAGATGTTTAACGAAGTGTTGCATCCAGCTTTTCTTTCAGTGCTGTGAGGACCTTGCTGATGACGGATTCGGAGTCGGCATCTGTCAGCGTCCGGTCATCAGCTCGCAGCTCCAGGGAGAAGGCCATGCTCTTTTTGCCCTCGGGCACGCCGGTACCGCGGTAGATATCAAAGAGCTTGATATTGCGCAGAAGTTTGCCTGCAGAACCTTCGATCACTTCTTCTGCCTGGGCAACGGTAATTGCTTCGTCACAGATCAGCGCAAGGTCACGGGTGACAGCGGGATATTTGGGCAGGGGGGTGTAGGTAGCGTCGGGCAGACGCAAGGTGAATAGCTTGGTGAAATCAAGCTCTGCGCAGTAGACTTCGCAGTCAAGGCCGTAATTGGTAGCTACGAGAGGATGGATCTGACCCATATAACCCAGCTCGATTCCGTTCATGCTCACCATGGCGCAGCGGCCGGGGTGATAAGTGGGGTTGTCTTTTACGGCAGTGTAGCTTGCCTTGGGAAGATGCAGACCGCTCAAAATGGCTTCCAGCTCACCTTTCAGGGAGAAGAAAGTCTCGCCTGCGCCATAGGTGCCAAGCACCAGCATTTTGGGCTCTGCGGGGAGGGCCTGGCCTTCGGTGGGCAGGTAGATCTTTGCCAGCTCGTAAAGCTTGGCAGACTTGTTGTGATAGGCATTGTTGCGGCTTAAAATGTCCAGCATGGAGGGTACAGCGATGGTGCGCATGATGGAGGTATCTTCACCCAAAGGATTCTGGATCTTCAGCGCATTGCGCAGGGGAGAGCCAGCACTCAGCCGAATCTGATCGAAGATGGCAGGGGAGACGAAAGAATAGGTAATGATTTCGCTGTAACCCAAACCGCGGCACAGAATGCCTGCCTGGTTTTCCGCCTGCATATAGGGGGTGTAGCCGCCTTGGGTGGAAGTCTTAAATGCAGTGGTGGCGATTTCGTTATAGCCATAGGAGCGACCCACTTCTTCCGCAATATCCGCCATAAGGTTCAGGTCGGGACGGAAAGAGGGGACTTTGATCTGGTTATCTTCTACTTCAATCTCCAGAAGATTCAGGTACTTGACCATTTCTTCCTTGGAGATCTGCGTGCCCAGCAGGCGGTTGATCTTATCCACCTCCAGAGGCAGAGTCTTGGGTGCGGGCACATAGTTGATAATGTCGATCATGCCGTCCAGCACATCGCCGCAATTCAGAAGTTCAACTAGCTCACAGGCGCGCTCCACAGCGGGAACGGTCATCATGGGATCCAAATGCTTTTCAAACTTGCCGGAAGCATCGGTACGCATACCCAGTGCCAGTGCAGTCTGACGAATGGAAGTGCCGTTGAAGTTGGCGGACTCAAATACCACGGTGGTGGTGTCATCCACGATCTCGGAGTTCTCACCGCCCATGATGCCGGCAAGACCGATGGGCTTGTCACCGTCGGCGATGACCAGCATGCCGGCTTTCAAGTTCCGCACATTGCCGTCAAGGGTGGTGAGAGTCTCGCCCTCCTCAGCCTCTCGCACTACGATCTTTCCGGAAGAAACATACCGGTAGTCAAATGCGTGCATGGGCTGGCCGTATTCCAGCATCACATAGTTGGTGATGTCAACGATGTTATTGATGGGGCGAACACCATTGGCACGCAGCCGCTGACGCAGCCACTTGGGAGACGGGCCGATCTTTACATTTGCCACCATACGGGAAGTATAGCGGTTGCACTTATCTTCTGCGGGAACTTCCACATCCAGCTTGTCAAAGATAGAACCGGCGGAGCTCCCCTTTACCACAGGCTCATGGTGGCGCATGGGAAGACCAAATGCAGCGGCAGATTCTCTGGCGAGGCCGATGATGGAGTAGCAATCGGGTCGGTTGTTGGTGATTTCAAAATCCACAATGGTATCGTCATTGCCGATGACCATGTTGATGTCATCACCGGGCTTGCAATCTTCATCGTTCAGGATCCAAATGCCGTCGGCATAGGCATCGGGCAGGTCGTGCTCGGTAAGACCCAATTCTGCAAAGGAGCAGAGCATACCGCAGGACACTTCGCCACGGAGCTTGCCCTTGGTGATGTGCACGCCGCCGGGAAGATAGCTGTTGTGCAAAGCGGCGGGAACTAAGTCGCCTTCGTGGACATTCTGTGCGCCGGTAACAATCTGCACAGGCTCATCTTCGCCCACATCTACCTGGCAGACCCACATGTGGTCGGAATTTTCGTGGCGAACGATGGAGAGCACCTTGCCCACCTTGACATTCTTGATCTCAGCGTCCATGCGCTCCCAGGTTTCCACTTTTTGGCCAAAGACGGTAAGCTTTTCTACATATTCCTTATCAGAGATGTGGGATAAATCCACAAACTCCTCATGAAGCCATTTTCTATTGAGTTTCATAATTTATCCCTCCTTAGAACTGATTTAAGAACCGGATATCGTTGTCGAAGATCAGCCGCAGGTCATTGATGCGCATACGGCCCATGGCCATACGCTCCAGGCCCATACCGAAAGCAAAACCGCTGTACTTCTCGGGGTCAATGCCGCAGTTAGAAAGCACCTCGGGGTGCACCATACCTGCGCCCAGCAGCTCGATCCAGCCTTCACCGTGGCAGGTGGAGCAGACCTGGCCGTTTACTTCGCCCGTGCCGTGGCATTTGTGGCACTGCATATCCATTTCACAGGAAGGCTCTGTAAAGGGGAAGTGGTGGGGACGGAAACGCATCACAGAATCTTCACCGTAGATCTTCTTCATAATGGCTACCAGCGCGCCCTTTAAGTCGCCCATGGTGATGTTCTCATCCACCACAAGACCCTCGATCTGGTGGAACATGGGGGAGTGGGTGGCGTCTGCCTCGTCTTTACGGAATACACGGCCGGGAGCCAGCATGCAAAGAGGCGGCTTATTGTTTTCCATGAAGCGGATCTGCATGGGGCTGGTCTGGGTACGCAGCAGAATGCTGTCGTCATCATTAAAATAGAAGGTATCACTGCGGTCGCGGCTGGGGTGGCCCTCTTCAATGTTCAGACGGGTAAAGTTATAGCTGGCCAGCTCCACTTCCGGGCCGTCCACTACCTGGTAGCCAAGGCCTACAAAGATCTCTTTGATCTGCTGCAGTACCTGGTTCATGGGGTGCTGATGACCCACGGCAACTTTTTCGCCGGGAATTGTCACATCAATAGCCTCGGCAGCCAGCTTTGCTTCCAAAACGGATGCATTAAGGGCAGTTTTGCGAGATTCCAAAGATTCCTCCAGCTCAGCGCGAATGGCGTTGGCCAACTGACCCATTACAGGTCGTTCCTCCGGGGAGAGTTTGCCCATCATTTTCAAAACGGCGGTGAGCTCACCTTTTTTTCCCAGCCATTTCACCCGCAGCTCTTCAAGAGCGGCAGGGGTCTCGGCGGCATTCAGCTCAGCAAGAGCCTGGCTCCGGATCTGCTCCAGTTGTTGTTTCATATTTTTATCCTCCTAAATTGGAACATTGACAAAAAAATAATCCTTCCATCCCACAATCGGGACGAAAGGAATTCCTTCCGCGGTACCACCCGCTATTCGCTGAAAATCAGCGCAGCTTTCGACGCTAGCACGTCTAAGATCAGTAACGGCATCACCCGGCGAACCCTACTAAACATTTTCAGGCCGCAGCTCCTGGGAGAAAGCCTTGCACTGCACCCATGTGGCTCCCACCGTCCCACATTCGCTGAAGCTGTGTCTGATAGCACAAGACGACCCATTCATTGCTTTTTTCTGTATCGGGGACATTCTAGCATACCAAGGAAAAAAATGCAAGTATTATTTAGAGAATGCGGGTAAAAACGCCCATGGCGCAATGCCATGGGCGAAAAAAGTATGTGGTTAAAGTTCTTCGCTGATCGCCAACAAAAGAATACCAATGATTACGACGGCAATATAGGCATAGGTTTTCCAGGAAAGCTTTTCTTTCAGGAAAATACGGGAGAGCAGCAGCGAGACGACGCAAACCGAGGAAAGAATCGGGGCAGCTACAGCGTCAACGCCACCAAGAGCATAAACATAAGTAAATTGACCTGCGGTTTCGAATACGGCAGCCAGAATCTTGTCTTTGTGCTGAGGGACAGGGCCGAACTTGACCTTCTTGGCTTTCATGAAGATGAACAGGCCTAAGGCGAACAGTGCGAAGGTCAGCTCATAGCTGGTATTCGCTACGGCTTCGATGGTCTCCTCGGTCACATCCACAAAAGGCGCATTCGCAATGTCCTCAACAAGGAAGAAAGCATCGTCGAAGAATGTGCCAAAAGCGTCCAGCAGAGCATACAGGAACGGCATACAGAAGGCAATAATTGCCAGCTTTTTGCCGTAGGTCTTTTTTCTCGGGGTTTCGCCGCGGTTTTCCAAATAGCTGACACCCACAACGCCAACGGCGATCACGCCAACAGCAAGCCAGGTGAGCCAGGAGAATTCATCGCCCATAAACAAGGCAAACAAAAGGACACAAATGACACCCGCAGTGTTCTCAATGGGGTCAGAGATGGATTCCTCAATGAACCGCATTCCAAAATAGGAAAACGCCATGGAGATAATGTAAAAAAGAGAAACGGGCAGATAGATCAGTAAGTTGATGGGGTTATAGTTGATGTCTTGTGTCAGCAGGGTAAAAATGGCGTGAGCGCCCATAACAACGCCGACCCAAACGCAGATTTTTAAGTGGGAGTATTTTTCGTTGGGCTGAGCACCTTTTTTATAAAAAAGCTCTGCTGTGCCCCATAAAAGAGCGGTTGCGATGGAAAAGAATAACCAATTCATATATATTCCTCTTTCTTTTTACAGTGTCACGAGTCCTGCATCCACAAGTTTTTGCAGGCTCATTAAAATACCTAACTTTGCATGATCCCAGGTCAGACCGCCTTGGAAATACACGGCATAAGGGGGGCGGATGGGACCGTCTGCGGAAAGTTCGATGGAACTGCCCTGGACGAATGCGCCTGCGGCCATGATGACCTTGTCATTGTAGCCGGGCATATCGCTGGGCCAGGGGGTGGCGAAGCTGTCCACAGGCGCGGCAGCCTGGATGCCCTTGCAGAATGCGATCATACCTTCTTCACTGCCAAGCTCCACGGCCTGGATAATATCGTGGCGGCTCTCTGTTGCATTAGGCACGCACTTGAAACCTAAGGGTTCGTAAAGATTTGCTGCAAAGATCGCGCCTTTTTCCGCGCCGGCCACTACAGTGGGAGCAAGGAAAAAGCCTTGGTACAGCGCGCTCATAAGGCCGAGGTTCGCGCCCACTTCCTGTCCCAAGCCGGGGGCAGACAGCCGGTAACCGCAGCGATCTACGCAGGCCTTTGTGCCGGCAATATAGCCGCCGATGGGGGCAAGGCCACCGCCGGGATTTTTGATCAGGCTGCCTACGGTCATATCCGCGCCAACATCGGAGGGCTCGATGATCTCCACGAATTCGCCGTAGCAGTTATCTACCATGGCGATGAGGTCGGGTTTGATGTTTTTGCAGAATGCGATGAGCTCACCGATCTGCTTAACAGAGAAGGTGGGCCGCGTTGCGTAACCCTTGGAACGCTGAATGGTAATCATCTTTGTTTTGGGGGTAATGGCTTTGGCAATGTTATCGTAATCAAAGCTGCCGTCGGGAAGCAGGTCTACCTGCTTATAGGTGACTCCGTATTCTGCCAAAGAACAGGGGCTTTCCCGGATGCCGATGACCTCCTGCAGGGTGTCATAAGGAAGACCCACAGGGGAGAGAAGCTCGTCACCGGGGAGCAGGTTTGCGCTGAGAGCCACGGTCAGTGCGTGGGTGCCGCAGGTGATCTGGGGACGCACAAGGGCGGCCTCAGTGTGGAAAACATCTGCGTATACCCGCTCTAAATTATCCCGTCCGAAGTCGTCGTAACCATAGCCGGTGGTGGCGGCAAAGCAGGCAGCGGAAACGCGGTTTTTCTGCATAGCGGAAATAACCTTGGCCTGATTGTATTCTGCAATCTGATCGATGGCAGCAAAGCGTGGTTGCAGCTTTTCAAGTGCCTTTTCGCCGTAGTTGTACACACCGGCGGAGACACCCATGGATTGATAAAGTTCCAGTAATGCGTCCATATTATTGATCCTCTTTTTTAACGGTATTTAAAATTAGGTCAGCCAGTGAGTTCAGAACCTCGGGGCGGGTGACGATGAGGCCTGTCTCCGCATCACCCAACAGCAACAGAGTATCTCCGGGGTCAATGCCGTAAAATTCCCGGGCTTCCTTGGGGATCACGATCTGTCCCCGGTCGCCTACTTTGGCTGTGCCGAACACACGCTGGGGGGATTGCTTGCCTAAAATGTGTTTACCTCCGGCCATGGCTGGACTCCTTTCATACTTTTCATATTTTTCACACCATAGAATTATATAAAGAACCGCCCCGGTTGTCAATACCGGGGCGGGAAAATAACGCATCTTTAGCGGCTTCTTCTGCGTCCACCGAAGAGCACCAAAAGCCGCAGCAGATTGGCAAGGGCAACGGCAGTGGCGGCCACGTAGGTCATGGCGGCAGCGGAAAGTGTCTTTTTCGCGCCCCGTTGCTCATCCTCCGTGAGGATTTCGCTGTTTTCAATGGCTTGTAGGGCCCGGCGGCTGGCATTAAATTCCACCGGCAGTGTTACCAGCTGAAAGACAATAGAAAGGCTAAAACAGGCGATTCCCAAATACACCAGTGTGTAGCTTGTTTCTGCAAAAGCAGAAAGCAGAAGTCCAAGTAAAATCAGCGGCATAGCAAGGCGACTGCCGAAATTGGTCACCGGAATGATAGCTGCCCGCAGCTTGATGGGCCCATAGCTCTGGGCATACTGCACGGCATGGCCGGCTTCGTGACAGGCAACGCCGATGGCCGCTACAGAGGCGCTGTCGTACACGCTGTCAGACAGGCGGATCACATTGGTCTTGGGGTCATAATGGTCGGTTAGATTGCCGGAAACACGCTGAATGTTCACACCGGAAACGCCGTTGGCCCGCAGTACCCGCTGGGCGGCGTCTGCGCCGGTGATCCTGCGCAGGGAGATTTGCTTGGAGTATTTTTGGAATGTGCTGTTGACCCGGGAGCTGGCCCACAGGGACAGCAGGACACAGGGCAGAACCAGGTATAAATAAGTCCAATCAAAATAAAACATGAAAAACCTCCTTGGTAGGTTTTGGTGTACGTATTATACCCCAAAAATAAGGACAAGGCAAGTAACCTCGCAAAAAGTTCATATTTTATATAAAAGTGGACAAACTTTTCAAGGAGGGATGGTCATGACGGAAAAAGAATACGGAAAATTGGTACAGGATATGGCGCCAAGATCGCCCATGGGCAAGGATTGCATTTGGGCATTTGTGGTGGGCGGATTTATTTGCGTTCTGGGCCAGTTGGCTATGAACGGGTATATGGCGCTGGGTTTGGATAAGGAGAATGCGGGCACAGCCACGGCCATGAGCTTGGTCGCGCTGTCAGCACTTCTCACAGGTTTAAGTGTTTACGATGATATTGCCAAGCGCGCCGGCGCGGGAACATTGGTGCCCATTACAGGCTTTGCCAATTCCGTCGCCGCTCCCGCGGTGGAGTTTAAGACAGAGGGATTTATTCTGGGCGTAGGCGCAAAGATGTTCACAATAGCCGGCCCGGTCATTGTGTACGGCGTTTCGGCCTCAGTAATTTGCGGCTTGATCTATTGGATTACAACTTTGTTTTAACAAACATATACCAGTATGTTGTAAAATCGTCACCTATTAGGTGGCGATTTCTTTTGCCTTCGATCCTCGCAATTTGGTCATAATTTAAAAAATGACTAAATTAACTTGACGAATGGATATAATGAATATATAATATAAGCAGAATTCTAGAGTGGGGTAATTCTATGCGTAATTATAACTACGAGAAAATATATAACAAGCTCCTGATACCGGAGATCGTGCAGCTGTTGGCGCAGATCCATGAGCACAAGGGCGAACACGTAAAGGTGCAGGAGGATGAACTGACCCATTTGATTGAGATTGCCCGGATTCAGAGTACCGAGGCATCCAACCGAATTGAGGGCATCTATACTTCCGATGAGCGTTTGCAGAAGATCGTCAAGGACAAGACCACACCCCGCAACCGCAGTGAGAAAGAAATCGCCGGTTACCGTGATGTGTTGGCTACCATCCACGAGAGCTACGAGTACATTCCCGTGAAGCCCAGCATGATCCTGCAGCTGCATCGGGATCTGTACAAGTTCAGCGGCATGAGCATCGGTGGCAGCTATAAGCCCTCCGATAATGTAATCAGCGAAGAAGATGCACAAGGCAACAAGCATGTCCGATTCCATCCGGTATCCTCTTGGGAAACACCGATGGCAATGGAAGCCTTGTGTCAAGCCTATAATGATCTTTGCAACAGCGGCCAGTATGATCCGCTGCTGATGATCCCGGTGTTCATCATCGACTTCCTCTGCATCCATCCTTTCAATGATGGCAATGGTCGCATGAGCCGCCTGCTGACGCTACTGCTTCTGTACCGTGCCGGTTACCATGTGGGAAAGTACATCAGTATTGAAAAGCTGATCGAACGCACCAAGGGCGCTTACTACGATGACCTGCAAGAAAGCTCCAACGGTTGGCATGAGGAAGAAAACAACTACATTCCCTTCGTCACTTACCAGTTGGGTGTCGTCCTTGCAGCATACCGGGAATTCTCTGATCGTGTGAAAGTCGTCAGCGAGAACACCCGCAAACCCAACCGTGTCCGTGACATTATCCATGACCACCTTGGCAAAATCACAAAGGCAGAGATCATGGCGCAATGCCCGGATATCAGCCAGACCACCATCCAGCGTGCGCTGAATGACCTTGCTAAGAGCGGCGAGATCATCAAAATCGGCGGCGGCCGCTATACTTCATACACTTGGAACAGAGAGAAAGAATAAAGGAGCAGACTATGATAACGTGGGACGAGTTGGTCTATGACCTCAACGAGCTTAACAAGCTGGAAAATGGCGGCGGTTCTGAAATCGAATTTAAATATAACGGAATCGCATACGGAATTGTTTGCTATAAAGATCGGTGTTCATTTGCACCAACAACATACTGGGATACAGAGAAATATGAAGAAAGAATATACGGCTCGATTGAGGAACTAGGAGCATCAAAGGATTTTGGTTTCTGCCTGAAAGATGTGTGGGAGGAAATCGAAATTCCCCTTATTAAACCGGACTTTGATGAGCATGGTTTACAAGTGATTCTGGATGCTTATAAAGCAGCATGGAACAAAAGAAGGAGACGTAAGTAATGATTACAGGTGAACTGAAAAACAGAATTGACGGCTTGTGGGATATTTTTGCCGCAGGCGGTTTGGTAAACCCCTTGGATGTGATAGAGCAGATTACCTACCTGATGTTCATCCATGATTTGGATACTACTGACAATCTCCGTGCCAAGGAAAGCGCTATGCTTGGCCTGCCTTTTAAGAGCATCTTCGCTGACGAGGTGCAGGTGGGAGATCGGAAGATCGACGGCAAGCAGCTGAAATGGTCCGTTTTCCACGATTTCGATGCAGGCAGAATGTACGCTGTTATGCAGGAGTGGGTTTTCCCATTTATCAAGAATCTCGGCGGCGGTAAGGACAGCGCCTACTCCAAGTACATGGGTGATGCCATTTTCAAGCTGCCCACCCCTCTGTTGCTGAGCAAGGTGGTGGACTGCCTGGATCAGATTTACGACCAGATGGAGAAAGTAAAGGACAGCGATATCCGCGGTGATGTCTACGAATATCTGCTCTCCAAGATCGCCCAGTCCGGTTTGAACGGCCAGTTCCGGACTCCCCGCCATATTATCAAGATGATGGTGGAGCTGATGCAACCTAAACCCGATTTTACCATCTGCGACCCAGCCTGTGGTACTGCGGGCTTCCTGGTGGCTTCCGAAGAATACCTGATGGCCAACCACAAGAAGGAAATTTTCTTCGACCGGGTGAAGAAAGACCACTTCCTCAACCATATGTTCTTTGGCTACGATATGGATCGCACTATGCTCCGCATCGGCGCTATGAATATGATGACCCACGGAGTGGACAGCCCCTTCATCGAGTACCGGGATAGCCTGTCCGATCAGAACCCGGATAAGGAGAAGTTTGATCTGATCCTTGCAAATCCTCCCTTCAAGGGCAGCCTGGATGCGGATACGGTGTCCGCTGACCTGTTGAAGGTCTGCAAGACCAAGAAGACGGAGCTGCTGTTCCTGGCGCTGTTTCTGCGGATGCTGAAGACCGGCGGCCGCTGCGCCTGCATCGTTCCCGACGGTGTCCTGTTCGGTTCTTCCGGTGCGCACCAAGCTATTCGGAAAGAGCTGGTGGAGGGAAACCGGCTGGAGGCTGTGATCTCCATGCCATCCGGCGTGTTCAAGCCCTACGCAGGTGTGTCTACCGGTATTCTGATCTTCACCAAGACCGGCCACGGCGGCACGGATAAGGTTTGGTTCTATGATATGACCGCAGACGGTTTCTCACTGGACGATAAGCGCACCGAAGTCAAGGAAAACGATATCCCCGACATCATCGCCCGGTTCAAGAATCTGGAAGCAGAAGCCGACCGTCAGCGTACGGAAAAATCCTTCTTCGTCCCCAAGGCCGAAATCGTGGAAAACGGCTATGACCTCAGTATCAACAAGTATAAGAAGACCGAGTATGTAGCCGTGGAGTATCCCTCTACCACCGAGATCCTGGCCGATTTGCACGAATTGGAAATGCAGATCACGGCAGGTCTGGCTGAATTGGAGGGGATGCTGTAATGGCAAGATTGGGAGATATTTGTACTATCGTATCAGGAAGCACACCTAAAAGTAATATTCCAGAATACTGGGATGGTGACATTAAGTGGATTACTCCCGCAGAACTGAATGAGGGAACTTACATCATAAATGACTCTGTGCGTCATATTACGGAACTTGGTGTTGCTAAAACTGGATTGAAGCCGTTCCCCCAAGGAACAGTCATTTTATCCTCTAGAGCACCGATTGGCAAGACTGCGATTGCTGGTTGTGAAATGTATTGCAACCAAGGTTTCAAGAACTTGATCTGCTCTGATAAAATCAACCCTCGGTATTTGTATTGGTTCTTGACCTGCAACACAGAGTATTTGAACTCATTGGGTAGAGGTGCAACATTTAAGGAGATTTCCAAAGAAATTGTTGGAAATATTGAAATCCCCCTTCCCACAATGGAGCAACAGATTGCAGTTGCAGAGAAGTTTGAAAAAATTAGCGAGCTGATTGCCCAGCGGAAGGCACAGCTTACAAAGCTGGATCAGCTTGTCAAATCCCGATTTATCGAACTGTTTGGTGCCCCAGTGGACAACCCTAAAAATTATTTGGTAAAATCCTTACAAGAACTTATTGATATGGGATACATCACCTACCATCTTGATGGAAACCATGGCGGTGACTATCCGAGAAGTGAAGAATTTGTTGATAGTGGTGTTCCTTATATAGGCGCTAACAGCATCGTGAACGGAAAAATTGACTTTTCAATGGCAAAGTTCTTAACAGCGGAGCGAGCAGGTAAACTTCGCAAGGGAATTGCACAAAATGACGATGTTTTGTTTGCTCACAATGCAACTGTCGGTCCCACTGTTGTTTTGAAAACAACTGAACCAAAGGTGATCTTGAGCACATCGCTAACTGCTTACAGATGCAACCAATCCGTATTGTTGCCTAATTACTTGAAAGCCTACATGCAAAGCGATGGGTTTGTCAGACAGTATTCTGGCGAAATGAAGCAAACAACAAGAAATCAGGTTCCAATAACAGCACAGAAAAAGTATTTGTTCTTGGTTCCACCATTTGTAGAACAGGAACAATTTGCAGCCTTCGTCGAACAGACCGACAAATCGAAATTGGCAATCCAGCAGAGCCTCGACAAACTGGAACTGCTAAAAAAATCCCTAATGCAGGAATATTTTGGATGAGGTGTAGAAATGGAAGAGATTATAAATGTGAAAATCATTGAAGAAACAACCCTGTTTTTTGAGATTTTACCGTATATAGTATCCGTTTTATGCGCAGTCATTGCTGGCTTGGCCAGCTGGCTCGTAACACACAAACAAACCAAAAGTGCGATAAATGAGCTTGATCAAAAAAACAAACTTGATTTAGAGCAGTACAAAGCTCAAGATTTATATGAAACACGAAAAAAGGTAATCTTCAAAGCATTAACCCTTTTTGATGATTATATATCGTGGTTAACGATTGATGGAGAAAAACCTGTTCGAAAACAAGATTGTTCTAATGCTGATTTTACGTTTCTAGCAAGAGAAGTATATAATGAACTGTGTGTTACTGTAGAAAATCAAAGGTTGATAGAATTATTTAATGAAATATTTTTTGGGTATTCGCCATATTTCTTAGGGAAAGTTGCAGAATTTAGAAAGGAATCTCGAAAGGAACTAGGGTTGACAGATATCGAATTTCCAGAATCAACGGCGTTCATCTCAAAAGTTTGCGCTGAAGATTTGATGATGAAAGAGAAACAAACAATTGTAAAGTTAAGATATAAGCGGTGTAGATGTTGTATGATTCCGAAATAAGGCAAGGTGATATAAATGTCCAACTTCAAATTCCTACTCTCTGAGCCGGGGTTTGCATCTTTTGCGGATGTGGCCATAGCGGCGGAGAAGATCTTACATATTGATCCAGCGGCAAGTATTCTCAATTGTCGGCGGTCTATGGAGTTTGCCGTGAAGTGGATGTACTCCGTGGATAAGGAACTGGAAATGCCCTACCAGGACAACCTCCAGAGCCTGATGTCCCGGGAGGAATTCCGTGCCATCGTGGGCAATGACCTATGGCAGCGGATGGACTTTATCCGGAAGAAGGGTAATACTGCTGCCCACAACACGGGAAAGATCACTGAAGCCGTGGCCATGCTCTGCCTGGAGAATCTGCACATCTTCCTGGACTTCGTGGCCTACTGCTATGCGGACGAGTACACGGAAACCAAGTTTGATGCTGCTCTTGTGCCTACCGGAGTTCCCACTGCGCCTGCGCCTGCTGTGCCGGATGTGGATCTGACAGCGCTGATTGAGGAAAATAAGGCGCTGAAAGAACAGCTGACCGCCCGTCGTGAGGAACAGCAGCAGACCTATGTGCCCAAGCCTTTGGACATTTCCGAGTACGAGACCCGGAAGTTCTACATCGATGCTATGCTGGAAGACGCAGGCTGGGTGGAGGGCAAGGACTGGATCAACGAGGTGGGGCTGCCCGGTATGCCCAACAAGAGCGAGGTAGGCTTTGCAGACTATGTGCTCTATGACGATGCCCACAAGCCTCTTGCTGTCATCGAAGCTAAGCGCACCTGCGTGGATGTTTCCAAGGGCCGTCAGCAGGCGGAGCTTTACGCGGACATCCTGGAAAAGAAGTATAAGCGCCGCCCGGCGATCTTCCTGACCAACGGCTTTGAGACCCACATTATCGACGGGCAGTACCCGGAGCGCAAGTGCGCCACAATCTACTCCAAGCGGGACTTGGAGAAGATGTTCAATCTGCGCACCATGCGGGTATCCCTCAAGAATGTGATGGTGAAGAAGCACATTGCGGGCCGCTACTATCAGGAGGGTGCCATCAAGGCCGTCTGCGATGCCTTGGATAAGAAGAACCGTCGCAAGGCACTGCTGGTCATGGCCACCGGTTCCGGTAAGACCAGAACGGTCATTGCCCTGTGCGATGTGCTGCTGCAGCACGGCTGGGTGAAGAATATTCTGTTCCTGGCTGACCGCAATGCATTGGTGCATCAGGCGAAAAAGAGCTTTACCAACCTGTTGCCCGACCTATCTACCACCAATCTGTGTGTTGACAAGGACAATTATACGGCTCACTGCGTGTTCTCCACCTATCAGACAATGATGCACTGCATCGACAATGTGAAGGACGAGCATGGCAAACTCTTCACCTGCGGGCATTTTGATTTGGTGATCTGCGACGAGGCACACCGGTCGATTTACAACAAGTACCGGGATATCTTTAACTATTTCGATGCGCCGTTGGTTGGTCTAACGGCTACCCCCAAGGACGAGATCGACAAGAACACCTACGAGGTCTTTGAACTGGAAAACGGTGTGCCGACCTATGGCTACGAACTGGCCCAGGCGGTCAAGGACGGCTATTTGGTGGACTTTATGTCCGTGGAGACCAAGCTGAAATTCATCGAGCAGGGTATTGCCTACGATGAACTGAGCGAGGCCGACCGGGAAGCTTATGAGGCTACCTTTGAGGACGAGAATGGCGAGTTGCCGGAGAAGATTGTTTCCTCTGCGCTGAATGAGTGGGTCTTTAACGAGGATACCATTCGGCAGGTACTACACATCTTGATGACGGAAGGCAACAAGATCGACTACGGTCAGAAACTGGGCAAGACCATTATCTTTGCCAAAAACCACAGCCATGCGGAGAAGATTTACGAGGTATTCAATAAGGAATATCCTCATCTGCCTGGATTTGCAAAGGTGATCGACAATAAGATTAACTATGCGCAGAGCCTGATCGACGAGTTCTCCGATCCCAAGAAGCTGCCGCAGATCGCTATATCCGTGGATATGCTGGACACCGGTATCGATGTGCCGGAATGCTTGAACCTGGTGTTCTTCAAGAAGGTTATGAGTAAGGCAAAGTTCTGGCAGATGATCGGTCGCGGCACCCGCCTGTGTCCCGGTTTGCGGGACGGCGCGGATAAGGATAAGTTCTATATCTTCGACTTCTGCGGTAACTTCGAATTCTTCCGCATGAATAACGGCAAGCCCACAGCGCTGCAAATCGCACTGCAAGGTGCTATCTTTAGCTTGAAGGCGCAGATTGCCTATAAGCTGCAGGACATTGCCTATCAGACACCGGAGTTAATTGCGTTCCGGAAGACCTTGGTGGACGATATGGTTCGCAAGGTGCAGGAGCTGAACAAGGAAAACTTTGCGGTTCGCCAGCATCTAAAGTATGTGGAACTGTATTCCAATCCGGATAACTACATTGCACTGACCTATGAAAACACCTTGCAGATGCGGGATGAATTAGCTCCGCTGATCACCCCGGATGCAGATGATGCCAAAGCAGTGCGTTTCGATGCACTGATGTATGGCATTGAACTGGCTTATCTTATGGGTAAGAAGTATGCCAAGGCAAGAACGGACCTTTTCAAGAAGGTCAGCGGTATTGCTTCTGTTGCCAACATTCCGGAGATCATGGTGCAGAGTGAATTGATCAACAAGATCCTGCACACAGATTACCTGGAGAACGCAGGCATCAATGAGTTTGAGCATATCCGTGAGAACCTGCGTGATCTCATCAAGTACATTCCTACCGGCAGAATGACCTACATCACAAACTTTTCCGATGAGCTGATTTCTATGGATTGGAATGAATCCGAACTGGAAAATGACGATCTGAAGAACTACAAGATGAAAGCGGAGTTCTACATCCGTCAAAACCAGGATAACGCGGTCATCGCCAAGCTGAAGACCAACAAGCCGCTGACTTCTGCGGATGTGAAGGCACTGGAGGAGATTCTTTGGAGCGAACTGGGCACCAAGCAGGACTACGAAAACGAGTACGGCAGCAAGCCTTTGGGCGAGTTTGTCCGTGAGGTCGTGGGCCTGGATATGAATGCTGCCAAGGAAGCTTTTGCGGAGTTTCTAAATGACACATCTTTGGATAGCAATCAAATCTACTTCGTGAACCAAATCGTGGAATACATTGTCCATAATGGTCTTATGAAGGATATGTCGGTACTGCAGGATGCGCCCTTTACGGATAACGGCAGCGTTGTCGAAGTCTTTACTGACCTGACAGTTTGGCTTGATATTAAGCGTGTCATTGACCAAATTAACGCCAACGCAATTGCAGCATAAGCAATTAAACAACAAAACGATCCGGGAAATTGGAGATAGGCTTTCTAACTCTGATTTCCCGGATTTACTTTCAATATTTTGACCTGTTTCGAAATAATTTTACCAGTTTCGACAAAAAACACTGCGTCCTAAGTTGACACAAGCAGAGGGCTTTATTTTAGGCGTGGGAGCGAAGATGTTCACGATTGCGGGTCCGGTCATTGTGTATGGTGTGAGTGCAAGTGTGGTCTACGGATTGATTTATTGGATTTGCACTTTGTTAGAAAAAACGGTATGAGGAATTTTCCTCATACCGTTTCAATCGTTATATTCTGTACATATTTACACTTAGGATAATTGGAGCACCCATAGAATTGATCACCGGCATTTGCACCTCTGGTAGCAGTTCTCGAAACAAGATTGCCATTACATCTTGGGCATTTGGGAATTTGCTTTTTTATAGGTTCAACCTCAATAGGAATTTGCTCGGTCAATTCCGTCAAAGGAGGTTGCGCATTCTCCGCAACAGTTTCAGCGTCAAGAGGATTGACCTCAGTGTGCATAGCTGTTGTGTCGTTTGTTACCTCAGTTTGTAAAGTAGTAACGACAGGTGGAGTGTATTCTGGTATTGCCTCTCGAACAGGTTGTCCATTTAGGTTGTTGTGAATATTCGCAATATGTTGTGCTTTTGCGATTTCATCAATCTGTGTCAATGGATAAAGTTTGTTGTATAGTTCGGTGATATTACTCTCACTCAAAATATCAGTTGGTGTTTGGTTGCAGATTGCAGATACAACAGGTGCAACATTGTAACGATTGATCACACTAATATCGTTACTCTTAATCTGCACACTTTTCAATGTGCATCTGTCGGAAAATACGATGATTGACCGCATCGGGAATTGTTCGCCAAGTAAAGATTTTAAGTGCTTGATATGGGAACGGTTTTGCATAATAGGGTTATAGAAATGTTCCTTGTGATTTCTTCCCCTGCCGGTTGGTAATGTTTGATACCAGTTTTTTTGACTTTCACTTCCAAATATCCAGCCACTGTAATTCTTGCTTTCAAACACAAAGATACCCTTAGAGCATATCATTAATACATCAATTTCAGTGGTTTCTCCGTTGCCTTTTGGAATATAAACGTTGAAAAGGAATTTTGCTCCGTTTGCCTCCATGTGTTTGAGGTATTTGTATGTGAGATATTCACCATATCGTCCAGTGTCGTGCCGAACAGAAAGATAAGGAAGTTTGGTGACTTGATAATAAGCGCCACTTTTATACTCTTTGTTCTTCTTGACAAGGACAATTATGATAATAATGGCAGGGATAAGTATTACAGGATTAAGAAATAACAACACAAGTTGTAACATAGACATAAACAGTCTTTGTAATTGTTCTAGCATAGTTCGACCTCCAAGAGCAACCTCAGTTTATTTTATATTACCATATCATCGACTTGATGTAAATATTTTTCAAAATTGGGTCCTAATAGAACACGAACTAATGGGTCCTAAGTTGACACCAGCAGAGGGCTTTATTTTAGGCGTGGGAGCGAAGATGTTCACCATTGCCGGCCCGGTGATCGTGTATGGCGTGTCGGCCAGTGTGGTTTATGGCTTGATTTATTGGATAACAACACTTTTCTAATATTAAAAGGCTTGCCATATGGCAAGCCTTTTGCATGTAAAAAAACTATATGATTAATCGATCTTAATTTTTACAGTTGTATACTTGCCGCATTCATCACAAGTGTAGACCTTTTCAATATCGTAGTTGTTTTCCGGTACGGACGCCTGCATACTATCATCTACAGTATGGCAATGTTGGCACACGAAATAGTAGGATACCATCATACCCTTCCCATTGCTTACAGGAAAGGCGTTTACGAGTTTGATGTTTTGAAAATACAGAACATCGCTGTATGTATACCATGTATTGGGCTCAATATCAGACTTCTCTGCTCTCTTTTTGTATCCACAAACGGTGCAGACTTTATTAACATAGGTGTGATTTACGTAATATGGTTGTACTTCTTTGTAAGTGCATTTTTTGCAAGATTGAGTTTTTTCTCCTGTTATGGTACAAGTAGCTTGCTTAGTGATAACGGGTTCAGATAATTCGTGCTTGCAGAGTGCAACAGTACGTAAGGATTCGATTTCGTCGATTGTTGTTTCTCTCCAATTCTCAACCTCGGTTTGTGAATGTGAATAGATATGAATGACATCATTGTGATCTAAGTAAATAGCCTGTACGTTTATCCACCCATGTGGATATTTTGCCTGGATTTCTATCTTATTGCTGAAGATAGATGCCACAATTCTATATTTATGATCAAATGTCGTTATATTACCATTACTGTAAATTATATGATCAATATGATAAACGCCATCTGGATACCAAGATTCTTGGGCAATATGGCCGTTTTTAAATGCATACAAATGGCAATTACCATAAATAAAAACCTTGTCTTCAATTTGAAATTTCACTTTGCTTGAAATAACAAGGGAATAGACAGAAGTTACTATAATAAATGCAAGTAATACCGCAATGGCAATGAGAATAACAGTTTTATATTTTTTACAATAATTAACGAGATTGGAAATCTGTTGTTTAAAAGTCTTTTTCTCTTTTGGCATATTTTCAGTTGGTTTCATTTTGTTCTCTCCTTAAAATAAAAAGTGCGGCTACCGAAGTAACCGCACAAAAAACGCAAACTCCGATAGTCGCCAAACCAACTCCGCAGAAAGCATATGCTTTTACACCCACAGAATCAGAATTTGCATTTTTATCAAATTCATTCTATGGGCCGAAAGAGTATAATATCCCTATAAAAAATATACTTTCTGCATTATTTAGTTGGTTTGGCATAAATAGTATAACACTACTTTGGAGAGATTACAAGGAAAATTTAGTCCTAATGGAACACGAATGTATGGGTCCTAACTTGACACCAGCAGAAGGTTTTATTTTAGGCGTTGGCGCGAAGATGTTTACAATAGCGCGGCCCGTCATCGTCTACGGCGTGTCTGCTTCGGTAGTATATGGACTGATTTATTGGATAACGACGTTGTTTTGAGTAAAGGCCCCCTCTGACGAGGGGGGCTGACACGGCGAAAGCCGTGGCTGGGGGAGAGAATCTCTCCCTCCGTCAAAACTTCGTTTTGCCACCTCCCTCGTCAGAGGGAGGCTTATGGAAAAGGCTTGACCAATCGGTCAAGCCTTTTGTATTGAGCGAATCAATAACAACGTTTACATGGGGTGAAGCCAAGAGACTCAGCTTCGGTCTTTGTAACATAATCAGGGCCATCCATGTTGCTGCATCCTTTGTTAGAGTGGTATTTTTTCCCTCCCTTTGTAGGAATCCACACCATGGCTTGCGTGGTATAGGCTGGATCTGATTTTCCGCATTGTGTGCATTTGCCGCTGGAAAAAGTGTGCCCGGCCGTCGATCCGCTGGTTGTGCCGCAAGTTGTACAAGTTTTAGGGGTAGAGCAGGTTGCGTCCTTCCAATTGTGGCCATTTGCTTTGCCATCTGTTTCGTGGCATCTGGTGCAGGTTTTCGGGTCAGTGCAGTTTGCAGCTGTCCAGTTGTGGCCTGCGGCTTCACCGTCTGTTACACCACATGCAGAACAGGTTTTTGCGGCAGTGCAGGTAGCATTAACCCAAGTGTGGTTATGTACGGGCTCGTTGTTTTTTGTGTTTGTTGAATTTCCTGTGTCTTCAGAGTTGGATACATCTTCAAGATTGCCAATGTTCCCGGAAATAGGTTGTTGATAATCGGACTGGACATCACTCAAGTCAATACAGCCAAAAAGGGTCAAGCATAATGCACACATTAAGAATAGGGAAAGGACTTTTTTCATAACAGCACCTCACTCTGCGAAAAAATGTACAGCCGCAAGCAGGCGATAAAAGCATCGTCGTTCGTAAAAGGCATATTGTATGGAAAAAATATACAGCTGTGACGCAAGGGCATTATAGCAAGAGCGAGTTAATAATGCAAGCTTTGGTAGCGCCGACCTTTGAGATCGCACTTGACAAGCGGCACATTGACGGCATCGCTACGGAAAATTTTTTTGGAAATTAAAGGATAAGTGCAAAGCCACTCAAATTTCCTTTTTTCTTGCAATTATTGTCGAATTATGGTAGATTGGCAGTAATCACAGGAGAAAGAAGGGAATATGATGAACGAATTTTTGCAATGGACGGCCTGGACCATGGAAAAGCCGGAATCCTACGGCGCGTTTCATCTTGTGGC
>JAZSFE010000023.1:0-2370 GCA_045532105.1 Faecousia sp. | reverse complement strand
GCTACGATCCGACTTATGGTGCTGTTTCTGGCATCTGACAAAGCTGGTTTCATCACCGGCGAGAACATCTGTGTTGATGGCGGTCAGACCAGACTTATGATCTACCACGGAGATCACGGCTGGACACTGACCCCATAATATACACCGCCCTGAAGCTTCGTGCTCCAGGGTGGCTGCTTTGCAAAGAAAAAATCGGCTTTGTAGCCGACTGCAAGAAGACATATATAAAGAAATAACCCTCGACTCTGTTACCTAATCACTGTAACTGGTCGAGGGTTATTCCACCCAGTATGCAGGTTCCATCATTTACGTAACCTCTGCTTTCTACAGATTAGACGCAACTTCCAATGTTTTGAATTGCTCCCGGTTCAATTCCTTTAGTTTTGTTTCTGAGAAATTTATGTCATCGGGATGAGGTGGGAAGCTCGTCTTTCGATTCCGTTTTTCATGGGAATCTATGATTGACTAGATCATTGGTATCACCTCTTTGTGTCTTAATAATAACCCATGTTTCCACTGTTTTCAAGATGGGATGTTGTATGAAAAAACGGGGTCAAAATGTCCTCGAAATGCCCCTAAATAATGCAAAAGGGAGAAAGTTTTCTTGAGAAACAAATCGTGATTGACAGTGCTATATTGCTTGTGATAGAATAATATTGTTGGGTGGTCAAAAAGACCGCCCTTTTTTCGTTGAGAAATTAAGGGCCCGAACACAACTTCTTCTCCTGCGAAAGAAAAAATATACATAAAATGAAATAGGCTATTGACTTTCCCCCTTGTGGAACCTTTATACTGTTAGCAAGAGAGGCGGTGGTACGGGTGAAGATCAACGAGGTGGAGGCCCTGGTTGGCATCACAAAGAAGAACATTCGGTTTTATGAAGAGCAGGGATTACTTTCCCCGAAACGGAATTCTGAGAACAGCTACCGGGATTACGCTGACGAGGAAGTGCAGACACTGCAGCGGATCAAGCTGATGCGAAAGCTAGGCGTCCCCATCGAGGATATCCGGATCATGCTCACAGGTAGCCACACAGTCGCAGACGGTATGCGCAGGCATCTGATCACGCTTGAGAGAGAAAAGAGAAATCTGCAGCAATCTATTACCCTGTGTCAACAGCTGCAAAACCAGGATGTTCCCATTACAGAAATGGATGCCGACACAATTCTAACACAGATGTCAGAGCTGGAGCGAGGCGGCACCACATTCCAAAACAAGCAGGTGCAGGATATCCGGGTGCGGTATATCGCACCGGTGGTGATTGCTGTCATTGTTGTAGCAGTTATGGCAGGCCTTAGCGGAATTCTGTTTTGGGCTTACCATATTGCCCCGGAGGAAGCACCTCCTTTGTGGTTCCTATGGCTGATCGTTGGTATGTTTGCGGCTGTTGGAGTAGGAGTAATATTGGCTCTGACGCAGCGAATCCGGGAAATTGGGAAAGGAGAAATCGACGATGCAAAACGATACTAAGCACAAGAAAAAGAAAGCCCCAATTATCTGTGCGGCAATTGTGCTCGGTCTTTTAGCCGCTTACTTAGCGGTCATTCTATTTGCATTAATAGGAGAAGCCCATGGGGAATTGTTCGCGCTGATCTTTTTGCTGCTCTATGGCGGACTCATCGTTGCAGTCGCTTTCGGTGTGATTGCAGCCCTTCGACAGCGGCTTAAGGAAATTGAAGGCGGTGAAGAAGAGGATGCAAAGAAATATTAACGAAGAAGCACAAAAAGACCGCCGCCACGATGCCTGGAAAAGTGCCATTATTGCGACAGTTTGGATGCTGCTGTCGGCATCCATGCTCTTATTGCTCCGACATTTTTATGTGCCGGAAGGTTTCTGGAGTGCCGTGATGCTGATTGCCGGATTGCTGGAACTGGGGATGATTGTCCCTGTCTGGATATTACTCAAAACAAGACTCAAAGAAATTGAAGGAGGAGAAGAAGATGCTGCTGCTCAATATTGATCATGTTCCCGGACGGGAAATGGAAGCACTGGGAATTGTAAAAGGAACGGTGGTCCAATCCAAAAATTTTGGTAAGGACTTCATGGCTGGAATGAAGACTCTGGTTGGCGGCGAAATTAAGGGGTATACCGAAATGCTGATAGAGGCTCGGCAGATCGCCACCAAGCGAATGGTGGACGAAGCGGAGGCCATGGGCGCTGATGCCATTGTGAATATCCGGTTCGGCTCTTCTGCTGTGATGCAGGGTGCCGCCGAAGTCATTGCCTATGGCACTGCGGTGAAGCTGAAATAACGACATAAAGGAAGCGGATGTACTTCATCGAAAGTACATCCGCTTTTTTATCCGATCAGATTCAAAAGCATCTGTGCATATTGTTCCGGGTGGTTCAGGCTTAAATCACCATGGCGG